>CACZOZ010000409.1:0-3090 GCA_902782865.1 uncultured Eubacteriales bacterium | reverse complement strand
TTGGCAAGGGGTTTCGGACAGCGGAGCGAATGAAAGACGGCGCGGCCCTGTCCCGATTGACGCCGGACGGGGCGTGATGGTATATTAGTAGAAAAAAGTGAGATCTCAGATGGAGGCGTGATATCATGAAACGAGCTTTTTCCGTGATCTGCGTTTTCGCGATGCTGATGTGCCTGATCTCAGCGCCCGCCGCGGCGGAAGAGGCGGCGAAGATCGAACAGAACGGGTTCGTCTGCGAAAGGATGCGCGACGGCGGCCTGAAGCTGGTCGGCTTCACCGGGGACGCGGAGGGCAGGACTGTCAATATCCCCAGTACCATCGAGGGGAGCCACGTGGAGTGCATCGGGGCTTACGCGTTCGACGGCTGTAAAATGAAAAGCGTGACCATCCCCGAGACCGTCAGGGTGATCGAGACTTTCGCATTCAACGACTGCGCCGGGATCCAGAAGATCACGATCCCGAATGAGGTCACTTTTATCGAGGGCAATCCGTTTACCGGGTGCAGGAACCTGGTCAATATCAGCCTGGATCCCAAACACCCCACGCTGCAGGTGACGAGCGACGGCGTATTGTACAGCAAAAAGAACAGGATGCTGCTGTGCTATCCCTGCTCGAAGACGGAGCGGACCTTCGCGGTGATGAACGGCACCCTGTCCATCGGGGACAACGCGTTCCTCGGCTGTGACAAGCTGGGATCCATCAGCCTCCCGGACACGCTCACGGACATCGGAGAAAGCGCGTTCCTCGGCTGTGTGGAGCTGACCGGCATCACCCTGCCGGGATCCCTTCTTTCCATCGGGGAGCTCGCCTTCGCCGGCTGTGTCTCCCTGACGGGGGTATCGCTCCCCAAGCAGATCTCCCGCCTGGAGACCGGCACGTTCTATAACTGCGCGGATCTGACGAACGTGGCATTCCCCGAACGGCTCACGGATATCTGTGACCGCGCCTTTGCCGGCTGCACTTCCCTCAAGGAGATCCACCTGCCGGACAGCGTCGTCAGGATCGGCGACGGCGCGTTCTTCGGGTGCGCCTCGCTGACGGACGCGTACATCCCGGTCTCCGTGACCCGGATCGGCATCGGCGCCTTCGATGACTGCTCCGTGCGGCTGTATATGCATCTGGAAGAATTCGCCTACGCGGAGATCTACGCCAGGCTGTACGACATCAGCTTCACATACGGCAACGAGGACAGCTTCCTCACCACGCAGCCCGAACCGCAGCCCTGATATCATCCCGATCCCCGGACAGATAAGATCGGAACAGGGAGGTAAATATGAAGAAAAGAATACTGACGGCGGCCCTGTGCGCGCTGATCTTACTGGCCTCTGCGGCTGCCTTTGCCGACTCTGGCTGGGAATGCCCCGGGTGCGGCAGAAGGATCCGGGCGGTCCTGGGAGACACCTGCCCCTACTGCGGGACCCACCATCACGTGTGGGCCCCGGCGACTTGCACCGAGCCGGAGACCTGCGCCTGCGGCGCTCAGAGAGGCGAGCCCGCCGGCCACCGGTGGGATGAGGGCGTCGTGGTCAAACCGGCGACGTGCGTCAGCGCGGGCGTGACGCGGTATACCTGCATGGTATGCGCTTTGGTCCGGGAGGAGCACCTTCCCCTCGATCCGGGGAACCATCAGGGTGAGACCGAAACACGGAACGCGAAGGAGCCGCTCTGTGAGCAGGACGGGTATTCCGGGGATATCTTCTGCGAAAGCTGCGGAAATGAGATATCGTCGGGACACGTGATCCCCGCCCCCGGGCATGTTTACACTCAGGACGCGGAGGGGCAGCCGCTGAGGTGCGAAAAGTGCGGGCATCAAAAAACCGCGGTCACCCTGAAATGGTACGCCCCCTTTGACGCCTGGGATACGCTGATCAACGGCTCAAGCGTGGCGCAGATGATCTATGCCGATGATTGGCAGGATCGATTCAACGCCGCGCTGGAGGGCTGCGCGTCCCTGGATGAGGCCCGACTGGGGCTTTACTATGACCGGATATGGTTCGCGGATCAGGACCATGAGATCGCATTCATGGACCATTCCTTTGATGCCGCCGGGGTCGAAGACTGTTTTTATCTGGTCAAGTTCATCAATAACAGGCAGGAAGCCCAGGAGACGATCTCCGATCTTGATAACGCGCTCAGGAAAAATGATGTGAACGCCGAAACCGGGGACTCAACAGGATCTGAGAACATTAACGATCTGTTCCGGTCGATGTCCGATTTCACGCTCACTTATAAAAATCTCGAAATACTGTATTACGCCGATAAAGATCTGTTTATCATTGAATCGCCGCTGATCGAACCGTGGCCCTCAGTGACCTTCGGCCGTTATGAGCAGGACAATGATGTATCCAACGGCCCGGAACCGATCCAATGGGATGTTATCACCAGTGATAAGGGCAAGCTGCTTTTGCTGAGCGAATACGCTTTGGACTGTGTCCCTTATGTCGATGACAGCAGCGCGGACGCCCGGAGATTCGGTGACACATACCTTTGTGAATGGCTCAACGGGGAGTTCCTCGGCGTGGCTTTCACCGGGGAAGAGGCCGCCGTCTTGCAAAGAGACGACAACGGGGACCGCGTTCTCGTGCCCGGCATTAAAGACATGCGCAATAACTCTCACAGATACTGTGTACCCACGAAGTACGCCCTGGCCCGCGGCGTGGAAACGGAAAAGTTCTACAGCGTCGACTGCTGTGGGTGGTGGCTGGACAGCATCATGGATACGGACGGGGACGGCTATGCGGAATACGGCGCGATGGACGCAAAAGGTGAGGTGTTCTACGTGCCTTACGGTCTGGTGGATGACGGCGTAGCGGTACGGCCCGCCATTTGGGTGGATGCGGAGGAGATGATCGGGCTGGATTCGAAATAAACAGACGGCTGTGAAGGAAGGGCATGGAGAAGGTGCCCGGATCTCACAGCCTTTTTGTGTGATGGCGGCCTCGGGAGAGTGAAAAAGCTCTTTTTGACCGCAAAACCGGAGGGAAAAGGGCCGCGGAAACTATCTGAAGTTATCGAGTAACTCATACGAAAATACAACAGAGATAATAAGTAGATGTTTATTTTGACGCCTGTTTGTTAGAACAAAACACG
>CACZOZ010000408.1:0-4879 GCA_902782865.1 uncultured Eubacteriales bacterium | reverse complement strand
TCATCAGGAACAGCCCGGTGACCGCGCCGCCCATGGAGTGGGAGAACACCATGAGGGGCTCCGACACGCGGGAGCGCGCGTATTCCGTCACCCGCTTCAGGTCCTCCACGTAATCCGAAAAACGCTCCACGTGGGTGAGGGACATGTCAGCGCGCACCTTCTCGTCCCGCCAGGAGAGGCCGTGCCCCCGCTGGTCGTAGACGACGGCGTCAAAGCCGTTCATCAGCAGGGAATAGGCCAGTTCTGAGAACTTGAACCCGTTCTCCGTGAACCCGTGCACGAACACCACCGTGCCCCGGGCGCCCTCCCCCCTGTACAGGACCCCGCGGACGGGCTTGTCCCCCGCGCCCAACACGGTGAACGCCTCCCCGTGGGCCTTTAAGTACGGGAGCACGGTCTCGTTCATGGTCTCCCCGTACCGCGCGGACTTTACCAGCCCCGCCGGGCTGAAACGCGTTTCAGTCATACGCCGCCTCCTCAGTCCTTCATGATCTTCGCGTAGACTTTCTTCTCGTTATACTTCATGAACAGCACACCGCCCAGCACGCAGGCCAGGGCCGCCGCCACGGCGATGAGCCGGTAGCCCGTGCCCTTCGCCTGGCCGATGGTGCCCAGGGAGGTCACCAGCAGCATGGCCACGGCCTGGCCCATCTTCATGGAGAAGGTGCGGGCCGCGTAGAACATGCCGCTGCGGTTCTCTTTGGTCTCGATCTCGTCACACTGGGCGATGTCCGCCACCACCGCCTGGGGCAGGATGCCGAAGATGGCCATGGCCGGGGCCGCCAGCAGGCACAGGATGAAGCCCTGCACCGTGGGATCGATGGGCAGCGTGCCCAGGAGCGCCGTGTAACCGAAGGCCACGATGAAGATGCCGAAGGCGATCAGGATCAGCTTCTTTTTGCCGTACTTGGGCGTCAGCTTGCTCACCAGCGGGTAGAACAGCACGCTCAGGGCGGTCATGGCCACGAAGTACAGCGTGCTCATGCCCTCCTCCAGCTTGAGTAAGGAGGTGACGAAATAGAGCATGGCGGTCTGGAACATGGTGATGCCCAGGAAATACACGATATCGGAGGCCACGAACACCCGGAAGTCCTTGTTGCGGAAGGTGGCGGCCAGGGACTTCATCGCCGGGGACTGGCTGGGCGTCACGTGCACGTAATCCGTCTCCCTGATGGTGAACACGGGCACGAACATGCACACGAGCGCGATCAGGCTCAGGCCCGTGAAGGTGACCCGGATGGCCATGACCCTTCCCAGCGGCCCCTCCAGCATGCCCCAGATCATGGGGGCCAGATAGGCCAGGGCCATGCCGGCGATGAAGGTGAAGGAGATGGTGGTGGAGATGCTCATGCGGGTCTTCTGGTCCGCCCCCAGCTCCGGGATCAGGGCGTTGTAGGGGGTGCAGTACATGGTCATGAACAGGTAGAACAGCGTGAGCATCACGAACAGGAAGGCCGCGTTGAGCCAGCTCTCATGGCCCACCGGGCTCCAGAAGGTGAGCACGGTCACCAGGACAAAGGGCACGGCCGCCGCCTTCATGAAGGGGATGCGCCGCCCGTTGGGGCCCTTGTGCCGGTCGGACATGGAGGCGATCCACGGATCGGTCACCGCGTCGAACAGCCGGCCGAACCAGGTGATGGCGCCCAGGATGGTCAGGATGCCGAAGATGACCAGCCCCTGCGGGATGAAAACGGGCTGCCCCGCCGCAACGATCTCTTCCGCCGGCTGATAATAGCTCACCAGGAAGCTGGAGATCAGCGCGCTCAGGATGCTCCAGCCCAGCTGACCGATGGCGAAGCACCATACTTTTCCCCGGGACAGTGTCTTGTGTTGGCTCATAAAAAATTCCCCCTCGCATAATATTTTTTTATTTTTTCGATCCCGATCCGGTCCTGCCCCCGCGCTTTTCCTCCTCCGGCCGGGCCACGGCGCAGGCGGTGAGCAGGCACACTTTTTCGGCCCCCAGGTCCCTCAAGACCGACGCGCAGGCCGCGGCGGTGTGCCCGGTGGTGCGCACGTCGTCCACCAGCAGCACCTTCTTCCCCGTCAGGTCCCCCGCGCCGGACGCGAAGGCGTCCCGGACATTGCCCTCCCGGCGCTCATGTGCAAGGTTGCTCTGGCGATGGGTGTTCCTGCGCCTTATGAGCGCCTTTTCCTCCACCGGGATGCCCGTAAGGCCGCTCACCCCCCGGGCCAGAAGCAGCGCCTGGTTGAAGCCCCGCTCCTTTTCCCTTCTCGGGTGCAGGGGCACGGGCGCCATCATATCAAAGTCCCCGTCGGTGAGGGAGGCGGCCATGCGCCCGGTGAGCAGGGGCAGCGCGTCGGTGCTGCCGCCGAACTTGAGGCTGTGGATCAGGGCCCTTGTCACCGGCAGGTACCAGAAGGGCGCGTAGGCCCGGTCGATCCCTTTGAGCCCGCCTTTTTTGCAGAACGCGCAGGGCCTGTGTTTCCCGATCAGGCTCAGGCACCGGGGACAGGCCGCGCCGGGAACGCGCGAGCGCTCCAGGGCCGTGAGGCAGTCCGGGCACAGGCCGGTCTCCCGGTCGGTCCGCCGGGGATCGCCGCAGAAGATGCAGTTGAGCCGCCTGGGCCAGATCAGGTCCTCCAGGCGGGCGGCCAGGGCCCTCAGGTCTCCCATAGGCGCTCCGTCAGGGCCGTGTAGCGGCGGGCGATGTGGTCGTTGAGCACCATTTTCTGTACCTCCCGGTCCGTGCCCACGATCACCAGCAGATCCCGGGCCCGCGTCACGGCGGTATAGAACAGGTTGCGTGTCAGCAGCATGGGCGGGCCGCCCACCGCGGGCATCACCACCGCCGGGAACTCGCTGCCCTGGCTCTTGTGCACGGAGACGCAGTAGGCCAGGTCCATCTCCTCCATCTCCCCGGGGCCGTACTCCGCCATGCGGCTCTCGTCAAAGCGCACCAGCACGGTCTTATCCTGCGGGTCGATGCCCTCGATCATGCCCATGTCCCCGTTGAACACGCCCTTGCCCTCCCGGCCGGTGCGCGCGTCGATCCAGCTTAGATCATAGTCGTTTTTGATGTGCATCACCCGGTCGCCCACCCGGTACAGTGTCTCGCCGAAGGTGATCTCCTTCTTGTACTTCGCCGGGGGATTCAGGGCGGCCTGCAGGCGGCGGTTGAGGTTTTCCACCCCGCACAGGCCCTTCTTCATGGGGCTGAGCACCTGGATATCGCTCTTCCCGCAGCGTTCCTTGAGGTAATTCGGGAGCCGCCGCAGGCACAGATCCACGATCTCGTTCGCCGCGGCCTCCTGGCCCTCGCACCGGTTCAGGAAAAAGTCCCCGCCCCTGCGGTTCACCAGAGGCATCTCCCCCCTGTTGATCCGGTGGGCGTTTTCGACGATCTCGCTGCCGTCCGCCTGGCGGAACACTTCCGTGAGCCGGGCCACGGGCACCTTCCCGCTGCGGATCAGGTCCCCCAGCACATTGCCCGCCCCCACGGAGGGCAGCTGGTCGCTGTCCCCCACCATGATGAGACGGGTGCCGCTGCGCAGGGCCCTGAGAAGGGAGCGCATCAGGAACACGTCCACCATGCTCATCTCGTCCACGATCAGGCACCGGCAGTCCAGGGGCGTGTCCTCGTTGCGCTGGAACACGCCCTCCTCGCCCCCGTACTCCAGGAGCCGGTGGATGGTCCGGGCCTCCTGCCCGCAGGCCTCGCTCATGCGCTTGGCCGCCCGGCCCGTGGGCGCCGCCAGCTCCGCCCCGCGCCCCATCAGGGTGAGGATGCACCGGATGATGGTGGTCTTGCCCGTGCCCGGGCCGCCGGTGATGATCATCATGCCGCTGGCCGCGGCCTGGCTCACCGCCTCCCGCTGCCGGGGGCTGAAGGTGACGCCGCCGAGACGCTCATAATCGGCGATGGCCTCGTCGATCTCCTTCTGCGCGCCGGCGGGCGCTTTCGCCGCCGCCGCCAGGCGGGTGAGGCGCTGGGCGATCTCCTTTTCCGCGTAGTACACATTGGGCAGGGCACACACCTGTTCGCCGGTCCTCAGTTCGCTCAGGATGATCTCCCTCTCCAGGAGCATCCCGTTCAGCGTTTCCCCCACCGCTTCCGGATCCCGCCGGAGCAGCGAGGCCGCCAGGTCCCTGAGCGTGTCCCGCGGCAGGCAGGTGTGCCCGCCGGAGACGCTCTGGTCCAGCAGCACATATTTGAGGGCCGCCCGGCAGCGGAAAACGCTGTCCTCCTCAAGGCCCAGGGCCGCGGCGATGCGGTCCGCCGTGATGAAGCCCACGCCCTCCAGGTCATCGATCAGGCGGTAGGGGTTCTCCCGGAGCACGGTCTCGGTGCGGTCCTGATACCGCCGGGCGATCTTCACGCTCAGGGCGGGGCTCACCCCGAAGCCCTGCAGGAACACCATGGCCTTCCGGAGGCCGAACTGCTCCATGTAGCTTAAGTGGATCATCTCGGCCTTCTTTTTCCCGATGCCGCTCACCTCGGTGAGCCGTTCGGGGTCCGCAGCGATCACCTCCAGGGCCTCGGTCCCGAAGGCGCGGATGAGGCGCCGGGCGGTCTCCTTCTTCACCCCGCGGATCAGCCCGGAGGCCAGGAAACCCTCGATGCCCTTGAGCGTGGACGGAGGCGACACGCGGCAGCCGGCAGCCTTCCACTGCCGGCCGTACTGGGGATGTTCCACCCAGTCCCCGTCGAATTCCGCCTGTTCCCCCTCGGCCAGGACGGGCAGGATGCCCACCACCATACAGGTGTTCCCGTCGGAAATGACTTCCGTGACCGTATAGCCGTTCTCATCGTTGCGGAACAGGCAGTGCCCCACGATCCCGCTCAGGGTCGCCATACCGTATCCATACACCTCACTGGTTTTATTATCCGTCCCCCGCGCACAGGCACTGCTGCTT
>CACZOZ010000407.1:0-2756 GCA_902782865.1 uncultured Eubacteriales bacterium | reverse complement strand
CGGTTCAGGGTATCGTTCCGCCCCACCGCACATGGGGGCGGATCACAATAGGCGGGTGTTCCCCCGCCTATACCACCCCTCTTAAATGAAGGGTACGTTGTTTTGTGTTTGTCGTTTGAGCCGTGCGCTGGCGGCGAACGGATGCGCCACCGGCCGCGCACGGACTAAAGCAACAGTTAATTCCAGAGTTTTTAAAACCCTGCTGTTTTATTCCTTCCCTCTTACCCTTTCTTTACTGTCTCTGGTTTGCTTCTTAACCATATTTTTCCGGTTTTTAGTATTCTGGCGCTGTTGCTTGTGCAACAGCCCCTTTTGCTTTGGCGGCGCCGTTATTGACGCCGCGGGACGGAAAAACTATAATCGTTCCGAAGGATATCACATTTTCGGGAGGCGCTCCATGATCAAGCCCATCGTGCACGATCCGATGTTCCTAAGCCTCCGGTCTTCACCGGCCGCGGAGGAGGACGCACAGGTCATCACCGATCTTACAGACACCCTCCGGGCCCATCAGGACCGGTGCGTTGGGCTCGCGGCCAACATGATCGGTGTGCGGAAAAGGATCATCGTGTACGCCGCGGGCCCCATGCAGGCGGTGATGGTGGATCCCGAGATCATATCACGCTCGGGCCCTTACGACACGGAGGAGGGCTGCCTGTCCCTCCCGGGCGTAAGGCCGGTCCGCCGGTACCGGAAGATCACCGTGAGATACAAAGACCGGGCCTTCCGGGAGCGCACCGGCACCTTCGAGGGCTTCACCGCCCAGATCATCCAGCACGAGATCGACCACTGCGACGGAAAACTGATCTGACGGGGAACTGAGGCGGGCGCTTATTTCAATATCCGTGATGCGCGCTTGCGGATCTCACGGACCATCAGCGTGACGATCCGTTTGGGGTAGCGGTATTTTCCTTCGTCCGTGATGCTCAGGGCGGCGGCCGACCGCACTTTTTCCGTGAGGGCCGGATCCATCACCCTTCGCGCTTCTTCGAAAAAGTCATCGTACACACATGGGAACAGGGTGGAGGCGTACTCACTGAGCAGTTCCCCCGACTTCCAGTACTCATTCCCTGCGAAGTTGAACAGAGCGTTCCCGTGATCGAACAGCGGCGCCGGAGAGATGATCCGGTTGGTCCGGCTGTCCACCAGCAGGCCGAAATTGCCCAGATGTCTGTCCGTATTGCAGATCAGTGCGTCGAACACGATCATTTCATTGAGTGCGTTCACATATTCCGGCCCAAGCGTTTCATAATACTTTCTTACGGCAGCCATACCCCCGGCGCGGACGATCCGGCCCACCGGGATATAGGATGTGTCCTTGCTCGTGAAGATCTCACAGACTGAGCACAGGCTGCCCTTCCATTTGGCGATCCGGTAAGGGATCACGTTGAACCCAAGCTGCTTTCCCACGATCCAGGCGTATTTTTCGGAATAGGGCTCACAACCGCTGTTGGAAGCCCCTGAGGTGCCGCCTTTATACAGGCAGACCTTCCCGTCGATGCGCCGCCAGCATTTGGGGAGCATCCCGTTCGTGGTGAATTCCGGGGAAGATGCGAATGAGGAACGGACGGATGAACCGTATCCGGTGAAAGCGATATTCGCGAGGATCTGGCTGAACCTGTTTTCATAGAGATTGACCTGGCTGAAGGTCTTCCGCTCGTTTTCGTCCGTGACCCAGTAGGAATCGTTGAGGGAGAGCCCTTTGCATATGCTGATCACGTCCATGGGGCGGTTGGCGCTCAGGCCGCATCTGGCGAGAAAAGCGTTCACGAAAGCCCGGTTTTTCGGTATGGAGCGATGGCGGATCCATCGTGCCAGCCCTTTATCCGTCGGTTCCAGATCGAGCGGGAGCAGATCCCGCCTGGTCACGTCTGTGACGCGCAGGACGGGATCCGCCAGGTTCGAGATCACTTCAAACCTCATCAGATCCAGATCGAACAGTTTAAGAGTATGGATCACGGGGGCCTCCTGAAGTCGGCTGGTTTGATCTGCGGGGTGGGACTTTCCGGGCTCCGCACCGGATCCGGAAGCTGCCTTCATTATACCCGCAATGCCCCAAAAGCGCAATCACACGGGGGAAGTCTTTCACCGGTCGGATTGAATGAGGGCCCGAGAGCATGTTATAATATGTCAGCGGCCGCGATCGAGTGCCCGGACGCGGTTTGAAGAGGACGGATATGGAAGAACATTTTTTCGATACGGACAAATTGATCCCGACCTATTTCCGGCTTGCCCTGCCGGTGGTGACGGGCATGGTGGTCACCCTCGTCTACAACCTGGCGGATACCTGGTTCATCGCCCGGACGGGGGACGCCCTTTTGGTGGCCGGGGTGTCGCTGTGCTCGCCCCTTTTCATGGTATTGATGGCCGTGGGCAATATCTTCGGCCAGGGCGGCAGCTCCCTGATCGCCAGGCTCCTGGGCCGGGGCGAGGGGGAGAGCGCGGGAAGGGTGAGCGCCTTCTGCTTTTACGTTTCCATCCTCTGCGGCGTGGTCCTTGCCGTGCCCCTGCTCCTCTTCCGGCAGCCGGTGCTCTCCCTCCTGGGGGCCAGCGCGGACACCATGGTCCACGCGGAGCGGTACTTCACCGTGATCGCCGCGGGTGCGCCGCTGGTGATCCTTTCCTTCATCCATTCCAACCTCATGCGCAGCGAGGGCCTGAGCGCCCTGAGCATGGCGGGCACGGTGTCCGGCTCGGTATTGAACATCATCCTGGATCCCATCTTCATCAGTGTTCTGGGCTGGGGCGCCGGCGGCGCG
>CACZOZ010000406.1:0-4225 GCA_902782865.1 uncultured Eubacteriales bacterium | reverse complement strand
GGCAAGGCCCTGCCCGTGGACGGCATCGACACCGTGAGCGGCGCCACCATCTCCAGCAAGGCCGTGATCGAGGCCGTGAACAGCTTCGCCTCCGCCGAGCCCGCTCCCGCCGAGGAGCCGGCTCCCGCTGAAGAGCCCGCCGCCGCGGAAGCGGAAACAAAGACGGTCACCGCCAAGGGCGTTATGGGCAGCTTTGATGTGACCGTCACCCTGACCGGCGACGGCATCGTTGAAAAAGTCACCCTGGGCGAAAGCGACTCGAAGGATGATAATTATTTCCTTACTTATATCAATAACGATGGATTCCTGGGCCAGTTCGCCGGAAAGACGCTGCCTGTTACCGACATCGACATGATCAGCGGCGCCACCGTGAGCTGCCAGGCCGTCATCGATGCCGTGAACAGCATCGCTGCCGCCGAGGAGCCCGCTCCCGCCGAAGAGCCGGCGAAGGACGAGATCAAGGGCGGCACCGTGAAGGCCAAGGGCCTGACTGGTTCCTTCGATGTGACCGTCACCCTGAACGGTGACGGCACGGTCGCTTCCGTCACCCTGGGAGCGAGCGATTCCAAAGATGACAGTTACTTCCTCAGCACCGTGAACACCGACGCCTTCCTGGGCCAGTTCACCGGCAAGGCTCTGCCCGTGGACGGCATCGACACCGTGAGCGGCGCCACCATCTCCAGCAAGGCCGTCATAGAAGCCGTGAACAGCTTCGCGCAGGGTGAGTGATGACGAAGATCAAGCTGAGAGATCTGCTGATCCCGGCACTGATCATCCTGACAGCCCTGGGGCTCATCTTTATCCCGCGCCTCCTCCCGCCGGAAACGCAGCCCGGCAGCGGGATGAAGATCCTGGTGATGGTCAACGGAACGGAGTATACCCGTCAGGACCTTCGCCCCGGGGAAACGCTCGAGATCAGACAGGACAACGGATGCCTGAACGTGGTACACATGACGGAGAACGGCTTCTATATGGAGCACGCCAACTGCCGGAACCAGGACTGTGTACAGCAGGGCGAAGTGACCAAAGACAATTATACGAAGCGCATCCTGGGCAACGAGATCATCTGTCTCCCCAACCGAGTCGAAGTGGTGCTCTTATTTGACGAAGGAACCATGGCGCCGGACATGCCGGACGCATCATTACATGTAAAGGTGGGATCGATTTGAAAGTAACATTCCATGGCGGTGTCCATCCCGCGCACAGCAGCAAGAACCCGACCAAGGCCGAGCCGGTGAGAACTTATGTATCCGACACGGTCAAGATCCTCATGAACATGAACATCGGCGCTCCGGCGACTCCCGTCGTGAAAAAAGGTGATACGGTCAAGATGGGCCAGGTCATCGGTGAAGCCAATGGGTTCATGAGCGTGCCCGTCCATGCCAGCGTATCCGGCACGGTGCTGAGCGTGGAACCTATCACCTATACCGGCGGCATGCCCGCGACCTGTGTGACGATCCAGAATGACTTCCAGGACGACTGGGTGGAACTCGAGCCCCTGGGGAACGTGGAGACCGTGGACCCGAAGCTCGTCATCCCGGCCATCCAGAAAGCCGGCATCTGCGGCATGGGCGGCGCGTGTTTCCCCACCCATGTGAAGCTGAGCCTGAAGCCCGATCAGAAATGTGACGCCATCATCGTCAACGGCGCGGAGTGTGAGACCCATCTGACCGCCGACCACCGCCTGATGCTGGAGAACAGCGTCAGGATCGTGGACGGCCTCAGAGCTGTCATGCGTGCGCTGAATGTGGAAAAAGGCGTGATCGCCATCGAGGACAACAAGCCCGATGCCATCGAAGCCATGACCGCCGCCTGCAGCGGCAGGACGGGCGTACGGGTCCAGCCCCTGAAGACCAAGTACCCCCAGGGCGGTGAAAAACAGCTGATCGACGCGGTGCTCAAGCGCCAGGTACCTTCCGGCGGGCTGCCCATCGCCGTGGGCGCCATCGTGCTGAACGTGGGGACCTGCGCCGCCATCGCCGACGCCATCGTGGACGGCAAGCCGCTGGTGGAGCGCATCACCACCGTGACCGGCTGCGTGCGCAAGCCCTCCAACCTGCGGATGAGGATCGGCACCATCGTGGAGGACGCCATCGGCGAGTGCGGAGGTTTCTCCGAGGAACCCGGCAAGATCATCTTCGGCGGGGCCATGACGGGCATGTGCCTGCCGAACATCACCGTGCCCACCGCCAAGGCGACCAACGGCATCGTGGTATTCAACAAGGCCGATGCGGCCAGCGTCGAGGAAGGGCCCTGCATCCGCTGCGGGAAATGTGTATCCGTCTGCCCCATCGGCCTGAACCCCTACCTGATCAAAGCGGCCGCCGACAAAGGCGATATGGCCCGTGCCAAAGCCCTCAACGTGATGGACTGCATCCTGTGCGGCAGCTGCTCCTTCGAGTGTCCCTCCCGGCGCTGGCTCACCGCGTCGTTCAAGATGGCTAAGACGAAGATCGCCGCAGAAGCTAAGAAACAGAAGGAGGCCAACAAATGAGCTTGATCTTATCATCCGCCCCGCATGCCCGTACCAGCCGCAGCACCACGCGGCTCATGGGGAATGTGATCATCGCCCTTCTGCCCTGCGCGGCCGCCGGTATCTACTATTTCGGCCGGCACGCGGCGATCGTGCTCGCAGTTTCCACCGCAGCCGCCGTACTGGCGGAATTCATCTGGCAGAAATGCTCCCGTAAACCCCTGACCATCAGCGACTGTTCCGCCGCGGTGACGGGCCTGCTGATCGGCATGGTGCTCTCCCCCACGTCTCCCTGGTGGACGGCGATGATCGCGAGCTTTTTCGCCATCCTGGTGGTCAAGCAGCTCTTCGGCGGCATCGGCGACAATTTCCTGAACCCCGCCCTGACCGCCCGCGCCGTGCTGCTGGCCTCCTGGCCCGCTCACATGACCTCCTTCCCCGCTGTGGGCTTCAAAGCCGACGCGGTCTCCTCCGCCACCCCTCTCGCCACCGGCGCGGCCCTTAAGGATCTTCTTCTGGGCAATGTCAACGGCACCATCGGAGAGACCTGCAAGATCGCGATCCTGATCGGCTTTATCTATCTGCTGGTGACCCGCACCATCAGCTGGCGGATCACGGTGAGCACACTGGTATCGTTCTTCATCACGGCCTGGCTGCTCAAGGGCAGCCCCGCGGACGCCCTCACGAGCCTGCTGTCCGGCGGCATCCTGTTCGGCGCCGTGTACATGGCCACCGACTACGCCACGAGCCCCATGCTCTCATCCGCGCAGCTCGTATACGGCGCGGGCATCGGTGTGATCACGATGATCATCCGTCAGTTTGGTTCCTACCCGGAAGGCGTGACCTACGCCATCCTGCTCATGAACATCGCCGCGCCTCTTCTTGACCGGTACATGCCGCACAAGATCTATGGCGTGAACAGCAAAAAGAAGGAGGTCACCGCGAAATGAGCAACGACAACAAGCGGTCCCTGTCCCAGGTGTTCGTCAACGGGATCGTCAACGAGAACCCGACCTTCCGGCTGGTCCTGGGCACCTGCCCCACCCTGGCGGTCACCACCAGCGCCATCAACGGCTTCGGCATGGGTGTTTCGGTCATCTTCGTTCTCCTGTGCTCCAACATCGTCGTTTCCCTGCTGAGGAAAGTGATCCCCAACCAGGTGCGTATCCCCGCTTTCATCGTGGTCATCGCCACCTTCGTGACGATGCTGAAGCTGATCCTGCAGGCCTATATCCCGTCGCTGTATGATTCCCTGGGCCTGTTCCTGCCCCTCATCGTGGTCAACTGCATCATCCTGGCCCGCGCCGAAGCTTTCGCCAGCAAAAATCCTGTGCTCGACTCCGCCGTGGACGGCCTGGGCATGGGCATCGGCTTTACTCTCGCCCTGACCCTGATCGGCTGCGTGCGCGAGCTGATCGGCAACGGCTCGCTCTTCGGCATCAACATCCTGGGCGCCCATTATGAGCCCATGCTGATCCTGGTGCTGGCCTCCGGCGGCTTCCTGACCTACGGCATCCTCCTGGGCATCATCAACGCGATCTCCAATCATCGCGCCAACAAGGGGGCGAATTAAATGACGATGAATGTGTTCCTGTTCTTTATCAGCTGCGTACTGACGAATAACTTTATCTTTTCCCGCTTCCTCGGGTGCTGCCCCTTCCTGGGCGTGTCCGGCAAGATCGACACCGCCGCCAGCATGGGCCTCGCGGTGACCTTCGTCATGTCCATCGCCTCCCTGGTGTGCTACATGGT
>CACZOZ010000405.1:0-3640 GCA_902782865.1 uncultured Eubacteriales bacterium | reverse complement strand
TCGATCACCCGGTCGCACCAGAGGTCAAAGGCCGGGTCTTCCCTCCGGCATTCGGGATGGCTGTACATATACTCCACGGCTTCCCGGGCGCCCTGGTCGAAGCGGATCACGGCGTTGAAGCCGGGCACGGCCCGCTTGATCTTGCTGTTGTCCAGGATCAGGGTGTTGCTCTTGTCCCCGAGGAGCGCTCCCCGGTACTCGTCACACAATGCGGCGAGGGTCTCGCTGGCGATGTGGACGATCTTCGGCTTTGCCCCCAGGGCCGCCCCGATGCACTCATAGACCTGGTTCCAGGTCAGCCTCTCGTCCCCTGTGATGTGATAGGCCTCGCCGATGGCGTGGATATTGCCCATCAGCCCCACGAAAGCCACGGCGAAGTCCCGGCTGTGGGTCAGGGTCCACCAGGTGAGCCCGTCCCCGGGCACGATCACCTTCTTGCCCAGGCGGATCCTCTCCAGCACCTGGAAGCTGCCTTTGGGCCCGTGCAGCGCCACGGGGACGCTCCTTTCGCAGTAAGTGTGGGAGGGGCGCACGATGGTCACGGGGAAGCCCTCGTCCCGGCAGGCGCGCATGAGCGTCTCCTCGCACAGGGCCTTGTTGTGGCTGTAGGTCCAGTAGGGGTTGATCAGCGGCGTGCTCTCGGTGACGACGGGGGAGGGCAGGGGCTTCATATAGGCGGAGGCGGAGCTGATGAAGATGTACTGGGCGCACCGTCCTTTAAACAGCCGGATATCCCGTTCCACGTGTTCCGGGGTGAAAGCGATGAAGTCCGCCACCACGTCGAAGGTCCTGTCCCCGAGGGCGGCGAGGACCTGCTTTTCGTCACAGATGTCGCAGGTCACCGTTTCGGCGCCCGCGGGGACCCGTTCCCGGGCGTTCCCCCGGTTGAGCAGCGTCAGCTGCCAGCCCTGCCTGACGCACAGGGCGGATATCTCGGAACTGATGGTGCCCGTTCCGCCGATGAACAGCGCTTTCATAGAGTTTTCCTCCTTTGATGATACCAGGTCCTGGTAATGAACGTGCCTTGAGACCATGATACCACAGACGGTCCCGGGGTTCAAGATACGGATATTGTCATTGCAATCACCGCGTATTTGTGGCAAAATAAAAGACGCGTTTTTTTCGCGCATCAATCGATGGAGGTGTCTTATGCCCATTACGGATTATCTGGCTTATAACCGGGATCACTACGGGGAAGAGGTCGCCCTGGTGGAACTCAATCCCGAGCAGAAAGAGACCCGCAGGATCACCTGGAAGGAGTATTCCCTCATCCAGCCGACGAACGCCGGCCCCTATCGGCGGGAGATCACCTGGCGCGTGTTCGACGAGAAGGCGAACCGCTTCGCCAACCTGCTCATCAGCCGCGGGGTCAAGCGCGGGGACAAGGTGGCCATCCTGATGATGAACTGCCTGGAGTGGCTGCCCATCTATTTCGGCGTGCTCAAGAGCGGCGCCATCGCCGTGCCTTTCAACTTCCGCTATTCCAGCGACGAGATCATCTACTGCGCGGAGCTGGCGGAGGTGGATGTGTTCGTGTTCGGGCCGGAATTCATCGGCCGTGTCGAGACGATCGTGGACCGGCTCGCGGAGCACCGCCTGCTCATCTACGTGGGCGAGGGCTGCCCCACCTTCGCCGAGAGCTACCGGGAGCTGGTGGCGGACTGCTCCAGCCAGCCGCCCTGCGTGGAACTGAAGGAAGACGATGACGCCGCGATCTATTTCTCCTCCGGCACCACCGGCTTCCCCAAGGCCATACTGCACAAGCACCGGGCACTGAGCCATTCCGCCCTGGTGGAGCAGAAACACCACAGCACCTGCCATGAGGACTGCTTCCTGTGCATCCCGCCCCTCTACCACACCGGCGCCAAGATGCACTGGTTCGGCTCCCTGGTCTCCGGCTCCAGGGCGGTCCTGTTAAGGGGCACCCGTCCGGATTATATCTTCCGGGCCGTGTCCGAGGAAAAGTGCAGCATCGTTTGGCTGCTTGTGCCCTGGGCCCAGGATATCCTGGACGCTCTGGACGCGGGCGAACTCGATATGGCGGATTTCGACCTGTCCCGCTGGCGCCTGATGCATATCGGCGCTCAGCCCGTGCCGCCCTCCCTGGTCAGGCACTGGCACGACTATTTCCCGACCCATCAGTATGACACCAACTACGGCCTGTCCGAATCCATCGGCCCCGGCTGCGTGCACCTGGGCGTGGAGAACACCCGGAAGATCGGCGCCATCGGTGTGCCCGGCTACGGCTGGGAATGCCGCATCGAGGACGACGCGGGCCATGTGATCACCGACGGCTCCGCGGGCGAGCTGTGCGTCAGGGGCCCCGGCGTCATGGTGTGCTATTACAACAATCCCGAGGCCACCCGGGAAGTGCTCAGCCCCGACGGCTGGCTCCGGACCGGGGACGTGGCCATCCAGGATGAGGAAGGCTTCTACTTCCTGGTGGACCGCAAGAAGGACGTGATCGTTTCCGGCGGTGAGAACCTCTATCCCGTGCAGATCGAGGACTTCCTGCGCACCAACGACAAGATCCACGACGTGGCCGTCATCGGCCTGCCGGACAAGCGCCTGGGCGAGATCGCCGGCGCCGTCATCCAGCTCAAGGAGCATGTGGAGTGCACCGAGGAGGAGATCAACACCTTCTGCCTGGCCCTGCCCAAGTACAAGCGGCCCAGGCGCATCATCTTCGCGCCGGTGCCCCGCAACGCCACGGGCAAGATCGAAAAGCCCAAGCTTCGCAAAATGTACGGCGAGGAATTCCTCGTGGCGTTCGAAAACCTGGATTGATCTTTTCTCCGGATGGAACGAACGCGCTTTCCGTTTCGTTCTATAAGATGAAAGATCAACGATTTTGCGAGGTAAGAATGAGTCCGGAAGACGGGAACAGGTTCAACAGCGAGTCCGACGCGTCCTACTGGGAGGTGATCCCCGCCTCGGTCCCGGAAAAGGGATATGAGGATGACGCTCCGGAAGAATTTTATGATGAGGCGGAGCCTGACGGATACGAGGCGCCGCCGGCGGACATCACGCCCAGGAAAAGGACGATCTTCAAAAAGCGCACCCGCAAGCCGTCCTTTATCCTGGGGGTGATCGTCAACGCGTTCCGCGTCCTGATCATCATGATCCTGTGTGTGGTCCTGGGCGGTATGGGCCTGGTGGCCGGCATCGCCAAGGCCTATGTGGACACCGCGCCGGAACTGGACCTGGCCGCCATCGATGACCAGGCCCAGACCTCGTTCATCTATGACAGCGCCTATAACCTGATCACCGAGTACAAGGGCACGGAGAACCGGGTGGTGGTGTCCATCAACACCATGCCCCCCGATCTCAGGCACGCCTTCGTGGCGGTGGAGGACGCCCGCTTCTATACCCACAGCGGCGTGGACGTGAAAAGGATCGTGGGCGCTTTCGTGTCCAATTTCCTGACCGGTTCCATGCAGGGCGGGTCCACCATCACCCAGCAGCTGATCAAAAACACCCTGCTCTCCAGTGAAAAATCCTACAAGCGCAAGATCCAGGAAGCTTACCTGGCGATGCAGCTGGAGACCCGCTACACCAAGGATCAGATCCTGGAGAGCTACCTGAACACGATCTACCTGGGCGAGGATTACTACGGGGTCAAGACGGCGGCCTACGGCTA
>CACZOZ010000404.1:0-5288 GCA_902782865.1 uncultured Eubacteriales bacterium | reverse complement strand
GTATCTCAGCATCACGCTCTCCCTCCTGTTGTACACGATCCGTTTGATCGAATCGTAGGAGAGCGCGTATTTGTCCATCAGTTCCGCGATCGTCATGCCGGCGGCGAAATCCTCACGGATCGCCCCGTTTCTTTCCCGGATATAGCGCTGGTATCCGGATGTTTCACCCCAGGCCTTCCGCTCGTCCCGGGCGGGGATATAGATCGTCTCACCGGCCACATACCGCTGGATCTGCCTCAGGAGCCCTTCCGGGAAAATATCCTGCGCGTTTCGGTATCCCATGGGCAAGCCCTCCTTTCGGAAGGATCATATGATATCCCCGGCCGTAAAGATATACCATGATCGTCTGTAATCGTTCACGGCACATTCGGATCAGGACTTTTTTCCGTCATTCGTCATGTTTTTTCCCGTCATCCCGGCCAGCGGCTTTCGCATCACCAGGGTGCCGCCCGTCCGGGCAGTGAGCGTGAATCCCGCTTTTTCATACAGCCGCTTCGGCCCGGTGAACGCCGGCCCCTGTGATCCCTCACCATCCGCGGGATAGCCCTCCACATACGCGTATCCTTCCGCCCGGGCATCCTGACAGACCGCGTCGAGCAGCAGGGAGGCGATCCCCCTTCCCCGGTATCCCGGAGCGATCTCAAAGCACACCACCGATTTGACCTGTCCCCGGCGTATCCGCCCGTCACAGGGCTCATCCGGAGGAACTTCGGACAGGTCGAATTCCCCCACGCGGCAGTAGCTCAGCCTGTCGTTGGCATTGCACCAGCCCACAGCCAGATCACCATCATAGGCCAGAAAGCCCTGTATCTCTCCGGTCGCCACCATACGTTCGGCGGAGTCCCGGAGCGCTTTTTTCCAGCCTTCGATCCCGCCGCCGTTGATCTCGGCCTGCCTGAACAGCTCATTCCGGATCCTTTCCCCGCTCATGTTGAAAGCGGAGCAGTAACAGGGATAGAAGGGCGAGCCGTCCGAAAAAGCCCTGTGATCGAAAAAATCCAGGTAATCCTCCTTCAGCTCCGGCGTCAGCTTCCTGATCCCGATCATAGTCCCCTCCCGTACTCTATCCGGCCGATACGGCTTGTGATCCCCGCGGTATTCCTTCCCGCCTGAAAAGAAACGTTGTGATCCTGTTCGCTTATCCTTCTGATATTTCGCATATTTCATTGAAAAAGTCAAGCGGAACATCCGGGACAGTACCAGGACAAAAGTCAAAAAAAGAGCTTCCGACCGCATTATCCGCGGCCGAAAGCCCTGCCTGACGCGCTGCCGGCTCATACGTTCCGGCACGCTTACATTTTTAAGGATCCCCTCATCAGCTTTCCAGAAAGAAATTGTGATCGACCAGGCTCAGCTCTCTGTCCTGTCCGCTCTTGCCCATGGTGAGCACGATATCCGCTTCCGCTTTGCTCGTGACCCTGACCGTTCCCTGGCTTTCCAGCAGCACGTCCAGATAATCCTTCAGGGAGAAGGGCGGCGCGTCCGATCCCGCTTCGGGGGCGCTCCATGAAGTCCACTCATCGGGCTTTCCGATGAAGCGGACGAAACGGCCCCGCACATCGATGCAGCCGTACTGCATGCCGCATCCGTCCTGCGTCAGCCGATGAGTGAAGAAGCAGTTCTTCGGGTCGTAATGCCTGACATCCTGCCTGATGGACTTTACCGCCATCAGCCCGACATAGCACGTTTCCACTGCCCGGAAGGAAGGCCTGCCGTAGTACAGGTGGATATTCGCGCGGATCTCCCCGATCGGGGCGGTGAGATCGATATCGATATACTCCGCGGCGTCGCTGTGGGTGATATCCCCCGAATGGACCACGCCGTGATCCCTGAAATCCCCGTTCCAGCCGATATGCAGCGGCTCTCCCTGAGCGGTCATCCCGCTGGCGTGCAGATCGATATCCACCCGTTTCCTGTCGTTCCAGTAGACGAAGAACCGCACGAACCTCGCGTTTTCGGGGATCCTGAAGCAGATCCCGCTGCGGATATATCCGCCTTCTTTGGAGCGGTCCTCGGTCTCGAGCGTGGAATGCTCCAGGTCGAATCCATCCATGTCCAAATAGATCTTTTTTCCCTTGAGCGGCGTATCGGCCAGACGAAAATGCTCCCTGAGCACCGCGGAAAGGATCCCCACGATCTCATCGTCACGGCAGGTCCTCTTCAGCGCGTCACGGTACTGCTTCCCCAGCTCTTCAAGGGCCGCTTTCTTTCTTTGGGGGAGCGTCCTCATCGCTTCCGCGTGCTCCTCCAGGGCCTTCAGATACCGCGCCTGAGCCTTTTCGATCTCGGCCTCTTCAAAAGCCCCGCAGCCTTCGATCTCGGCTTCATAAGCAGGCGTGTTCCTCTTACGCATCTCACCGGTGCGCCTCAGATATTCCCGCCGGCACTCGGAGCCCGTCTCGCCGATCCGCAGCCGCAGTTCCTCGATGTCCTTTTCAATGTCAGCGATGCTGTTTTTCAGCGCGTTGATCCTCGCTTTGAGCGCCTCGGCGGGATCCGTTTCCGGGTATCCCGCGATGAGTTCCGGGTCGAAATCGCTTCCGGCGTTCCGGGTCAGTGTCAGGTGCCTGTTGATCCTCTTCTCACCGATGCGCCGCAGCAGGCTTTGCCTGTCTTCCAGTTCCCGCTTCCGCGCGTTCAGGCGGCCGATCAGCTCATGAAGCGGCCTGTAGACCTCTTCACGGATCTCACGGGCCGGACGGTCGAACCACTTTTCCCTGGCCTCAAAGCGCTTTGACTGCGCCGCCCACCTGACAGGGCCCAGATCCAGGCGCGGTCCGCGCTTTTCCCTTTCGAACCCGTCGCAGCACATTCTGACTGAGCGCTGATGCTCCCGGAACATTTCCGCCCTGCGGGCCGAAAGTGTCCTCACGGTCCTCATGATCAGATGACCGCTCACCTGATCCGCGGCGGGCAGGAGCACATCCTCGATCGCTTCCCGGGCATACCCAAGGGGCAGCAGGCGGTTCAGCATGCGGATCAGGTATCCCGGACGCCCCGCGAAGAACTTCAGGGCTTTCGGATCCCCCTCCTGAAGCATCTTCTCACCGATGCCCTGCCAGGACTTGATTTCACCGTTCCTCAGGGCCCGGACGATCTCGCGGTGTTTGGCGCTCCTTGAGAAGCGGTTGTAATCCAGATACTGCAGGAACAGGAGATTGCGTTCCCTGGCGCTGTCGGACCGCATCAGGTTATCCTTGAAGTTCGGCGCGGGATAGGCTTCCAGCAGCTTCACCAGGAGTTTTTTCTCCCGCGTCTTCAGATGGAAGCGCCTGGAACGCAGATAGCTTAAGCCGCACCGCAGCACGTCTCCGGCATGGGCACAGACCGCCCTTAAGGCCGCAAAGGCCGTCTCGCGGTCCGCGCTCCCCACCAGCATCGGGAACAGGAGGTCCAGGTTCTCCTTGAACCGCACCTTCAGTGCCTGAAGAGCCTCTGCCGGGCACTGCCCGGCGCTCTCCAGGACCAGTTTCAGTTCCGGATCCGTCAGCCTCTCCCGCCGCTGCAAAAGCGTTTCCATCACCACCCGCGGCGCTTCCTCCTCCGGGATCAGCGCGATCACCTTGCAGGCGAGCAGCCTTTCATCGCTCTTGTCCCGATGATATTCCCCCGCTTCCGGCAGCCAGCCTTTGCCGACGCGCATGCCGGTCAGATATTCGATCCCGTAGGTGGAGAAATAATGGAGCATCTGATGCATCCGGAACTTTGCTTCGGACATCTCCATCACCTGCCGCGGAAATCCCGGATACATGGGCTCCGCCGTCACGTCCGGCACCAGGGCTTTGATCCGATCATAGAAGCCGTGAAGGCTGCCGCTCACCGACAGCCGGGCGATATCCTCCGGCCGGAGCGTATAGCCCAGCGACATGAGGTTCTCATTCACCGTCACGGCCTCGCGAAGAGACGCGTCGGTCCCCCGCTCCGGTGATCCCGGCTCGTATGCCGCCATGCGCAGTTCACTCAGAAGAAGCTCATAAAACTCTCGCGTCATCGCTTTCCTCCTCGTTCACGCCAGCGGATATGCTTTTAAAAAAGGGCAGACTATCCGATAACATACCCGCGGGCGGTGGATGATGTATCGATAATCAGTAGAAGGATGTTATCTGCTTCCCCCGCGGGTCCGTCTGCCCATGACAGTTCTTCATCAGGTCCTGCGGCCGGCGCATCCTGCTCCCGCGGCCGCGGTATCGATCACATGATCCTGCACGGTACCTTTCTCCTCCCGGAGAAAAGCCCGTGCGGACAGGCCGTGTGCTTGCCCGCTCCTGTCCCGCTGTCCTATCCCGGCTTGGCGCCGGGATCAGAAGATCCCTTCTTAGGTGCTCGGACAGCCGTCACCTTCTTTTTCCCGTTCTGAATAACGCTCATGGCATCCGCATACGAAACGTTTCTTTCTGTTCAACTGTCAAGATCCCCCGGGGACATCTTTCGATCTCCCCTGCCGGTCGGTCTCCCGTTCGGCAGACCCATCATAGCGCCTTTGACCGGCCCGTTCACGGAAAAAAAGCTGCGAACTCTCAAAAGATGAGGATCCGCAGCTGACGCAGCCCGTATGAAGGGGGCTGCCTGTATTCGGTCGTCGTTGCCGGGGCGGGCGCTTTTCCTATTCCACGGTCAGTGACGCCAGGATCTTTTCCATCACCGGAGCGGTGTTTTCACCGCCGGCCAGCACGATGACCGTGCCGTTGACGGAGCCCAGGTGATACCGCCTTGTCACACCGTCCTTCTCGGTCACGGCAGTCAGGAAGAGGCGGCCGTTCACGGTCTCCTCCGTCAGCTGATCGGCCTCAACGCCGGCGGAGGCCGCGAAAGCGGCCCGGTTGAAGGCGTCCGTGGTCAATGTGTCGCGGGTGTGCCCGGCGGCGGCGTACTGATCCCGCACGCTCTTGCCCAGCTGGCGCCACACATCCAGGGTGCCCAGGGATACAGTATCCGTGCCGTCCGTAAACACGGCGCTTCCGTTGACACAGGCCGCAAGGCGCCAGCCCTCCGGCAGGGGGAAAGCAAGGCCGGTGACGGGATCATCGAACACGCCGCCCTCGGCGCCGTTCTCATTCTCCCGATTCAGGGCGGCCTGAGCCTCTTCCCGGGTGGACCGCGTTATCTCCAGGATCACCGGCTGATCCTCCTTGGGGACGGTGCCGTTGGAATCTGTCACATGGGCATTGCGGCACATCGCGTCCACGACCCCGATCCCGCTGATCACGCGGCCGAAGGCGGCGTAGCTCCCGTCCAGATGCGGCGCTTCCGCGTGCATGATGAAGAACTGGCAGGAGGCGCTGTCCGGG
>CACZOZ010000403.1:0-2096 GCA_902782865.1 uncultured Eubacteriales bacterium | reverse complement strand
CTATTTCTGGCCCTCCGCCCTGATCAGGGAGTTCATCGCCGTGTTCCTGACAAAGAAGTTCCTTTTCTTCTCCATCCTCGGATATCTCGCGGTCATCAGCCCGATCCTGTACGCGATGATCGGCTGACAGTCCCGGAGCGTCGGGGATCTGAGATCACCGCTTCCCCGGATCACCGCCGCCTGAACAGGAGGTAGAACATGGATACCCTTCTAAGAGAACACGCCGACTTCATCGTCCGCGGCTCGATCGGCGCCGTCATGCCGGACGCCGCCGTGCTCAGAGCCCTGAAGGGGAGGACCTTCCCCGGCAGAGTGCTCATCCTCGCCGTCGGCAAGGCGGCCTGGCGCATGGCGCGCACCGCCGCGGAGACTGTCGGCGGAAACGTCGCCCGGGGCATCGTCATCACTAAATACGGCCACCTTCAGGGGCCCTTAAAAGGCTTTGAGTGCTTCGAGGCCGGGCATCCCGTGCCGGACGAAAACTCCTTCAGGGCCACGGACGCCGCGGTCAAAATGGTATCGGGGCTCCGGTCGGAAGACACTGTATTGTTCCTGCTCTCCGGCGGCGGCAGCGCGCTGTTTGAAAAGCCCCTGGTGCCTCCCGAGGAGATACGGGATATCACCGGGCAGCTCCTGGCCTGCGGCGCGGACATCACCGAGATCAACACGATCCGCAAACGCCTCAGCGCCGTCAAGGGCGGCCGCTTCGCTCAGATGTGCCGACCCGCGCGGGTCGAAACGGTCATCCTGTCCGACGTGCTGGGCGACGCGCCGGACATGATCGCCTCCGGCCCCGCATGCCCGGACACGTCCACCCACGGGGACGCGATGAGGATCATCGACCGGTACGGCCTCCGGCTGAGCGGAGAGGCCCTCAAGCTGATGGAAGTCGAGACCCCCAAGGCCCTGGACAACGTGCGCACCTGTATCGGCGGCGGCGTGCGGGAACTGTGCGCCGCGGCGGAAAAAGCCTGCCGGCAGCTCGGCTACGAGCCCCTGGTGCTCACGGACCGCCTGTGCTGCCGGGCCCGGGACGCCGGGAGCTTCCTCGCCTCTATCCTCAGGACGCATGAGAACAGCGGAAAGTCCCTGGCCTTTATCGCGGGCGGCGAGCCCGTGGTGGATCTTACAGGGCACGGCTTGGGCGGGCGCGCCCAGGAGCTGGCCCTGGCGGCCGCGCCGGGCATCGGCGGTATCACAGGCGCGGCGGTGTTCTCCTTCGGCAGCGACGGCACCGACGGGCCCACGGACGCGGCCGGCGGATACGTGGACGGGGACACCTGCGGCCGCCTGAAGGAAATGAAGGTGGACATCCACGCCGTGCTCCGGGACAACGACGCCTATCACGCCCTTGAAAAGACGGGCGGGCTGATCGTGACCGGGCCCACCGGCACCAACGTGAACGACCTGGCGGTGGCGCTGCTGCGCCGGGGATGACGATCCCCGGCTTCCGGGTCGATACGATGTCAAAACCGCGGCAGGGAGGAACGGGCCATGGTGGGAAAATACAAAGTGATCACGCTCTGCGGCAGCACGCGTTTCAAAGACGCTTTCATGGAAGCCCAGAAACGCCTGACGCTGGAGGGGAATATCGTGATCAGCGTCGGCCTTTTCGGGCACTCCGGCGATGATGAGGTCTGGGCCGAAGGCATCAAGGAGATGCTGGATGACATGCACAAAAGGAAGATCGATATGGCCGATGAGATCTTCGTGATCGACGTGGGCGGGTACATCGGGTCCAGCACCCGGTCCGAGATCGAATACGCGGACCGGAAAGGAAAACCGGTCCGGTATCTGGAGGAGCCGGGCTGACCGGCCGGAGCGAAGGGGTAAAGCGCAGGGATACGCGCGCGCCTTCCGGAGAAGGGAAAGGGATCCGGACCGGATCGATGAAGGATATGGAAAACGGTGACGACATGCTTTTCAGAAAAGCCGAAATGAGCGAAGCGCCGGCTGTCATGGCCCTCTACCGGTCGGTGATCGGGACGGAGTTCTGCACATGGGACGGATCGTACCCCGGAGAGAGGGAGATCGCGGGAGATCTTTCGGCGGGAACGCTGTATGTGCTCGAGTTCGGCCGGGAGATCATCGGAGCG
>CACZOZ010000402.1:0-4844 GCA_902782865.1 uncultured Eubacteriales bacterium | reverse complement strand
GGGGGGCGAATGGTACTGGCTGGTCCATGAGGGCTTTGTCCCGGGAGACGAGCCCGTCGTGGATCCCTGGAAGTGCCCCTATCACAATGGCAGGATGGCTGTGGAAGTGCTCCGCCGGCTCGGCGGCGACGCGGAAAAGGAAGGGACCTGAGTGTTTTCCCGGGCGGCGGCTCATCGCCGCTCCTGATCGGTCTGGAGGCGGTATCATGATCTCTGTGGATCCCCGCACGCTCCTGAGGCTGGGGCGGCATGAAAAAGAAGAGGCGGCCTGCCGCCTGTGGTGGTCGGGCAGCGGCGTGCGTTTCAAGGTGTCGTGCACGTATCTTACCGTGGAGGCGGAGTCCTTCTGTGACAGCTACGGGCCTTATCTGGGCGTGCTTGCCGACGGGGCGCCCATCGCCCGCTGGCCGCTGATGCCCGGCAGGCATGTCTATCCCGTGCTGGTGGGGATGGAGAAGGGCGTCAGCCACGAGATCACGATCCTCCGGGACTCTCAGCCGGGCGGCGACGAGCCCCTGCCCGTGACCCTGACCGCCCTTGAGACGGACGGGTCGGTCACGCCCGCCGAAGAAAAGCCGCGTCTGATCGAGTTCATCGGGGACAGCCTCACCGCCGGCGAGGGCTGTCTCGGACCGGTGAGCGCCATGGAATGGCGCATGGCCTGGATCAGCCATATGGGCACTTACGCGTTTCGCGCCTCACAGCTCCTGGGGGCCGAGGAACGGGTCCTGGCCCTGGGCGGCTACGGGGCCTGGCGCAGCTGGGACGACAACGCGGACCACGTGATGGGCAAACTGTATGACCGGCTGTGCGCGCCCGTCGCGGCGGGGGATATCCCCTATGATCTCAGCGGCCGGGAGGCGGACGCCGTGGTGATCAACCTGGGCACCAACGACGCGGGTCCCGTGAGCCGGGCGGCCGACCGGGAGGCAGCGGGAAGGGAATTCCGAAAGAGCGCGGAGGAACTGATGCGAAAGGTACGGCTCCGTCAGCCGGGGGCGTTCATCCTCTGGGCCTACGGCCTGTGCGGGAACGCGATGGAAAAAGAGATCCTCGGGGCCGTGGAGTCGCGCCGCGCCGCGGGCGATAAGCGCGTCGGCTATCTGGCCCTGACGGACTGCGGACAGGACCTGGGCTCCCGGGGGCACCCCGGACGGGGCGCCCATGAGCGCGCCGCCGGGGAAGTCGCCGCGGCTTTGACACGTGTATGGGAGGGACGCCTGTGACCTATGAAGCGCTGAACAGGGAATACGAAAAGCTGATCGCCCGGAAAAACGCCGTGGATGACAGGTATCATAACGGCGTCTTCGAGCGCTATTGCCATCCCGTGCTCACCCGGGAGCATATCCCGCCCTTCTGGATCTACGATCCCGATCCAAGGAAGAATCCCCATATGATGCAGCGCCTTCCCGTCAACGCGGTCTTCAACGCGGGCGCGCTGATGCTGGACGGGCTTTTCACCTTGGTGGCCCGGGTGGAGGGCGCGGACCGCAAGAGCTTTTTCGCCGTGGCCCAGTCGGAAAGCGGCACCGAGGGCTTCCGTTTCTGGGATGAGCCGGTGATCCTGCCGGACACCTGCCCGGAGGAGACGAACGTCTACGACATGCGCCTGACGCGGCACGAGGACGGCTGGATCTACGGCGTGTTCTGTTCCGAGCGGGCGGACACGACCTCCCGGGAACTGGGGGCGGCCGTGGCCGCCGCGGGGATCGTGCGCACCCGGGACCTGAAGACCTGGGAGCGTCTTCAGGACCTTACGACCCTGCGTTCGCCCCAGCAGCGCAACGTGGTGCTCCACCCCGAGTTCGTGGACGGGAAGTACGCGTTCTACACCCGGCCCATGGACGGCTTTATTGAGACGGGGTCCGGCGGCGGCATCGGTTTCGGCCTGTGTGAGGACATCACCCACGCCGTGATCGATGAGGAAAGGATGACCTCGATCCGCCGGTACCACACCATCACCGAGGCCAAGAACGGCGCGGGCGCCGTGCCCATCCGGACCGACAGGGGCTGGATCCACATCGCCCACGGGGTGCGCGTGACGGCGGCGGGCCTGCGGTATGTGATCTACGCTTTCGCCACGGCGCTGGATGATCCCGGAAAAGTGATCGCCGAGCCCGGCGGATACCTGATCGCGCCCATGGGCGGCGAGCGCGTGGGGGACGTGAGCAACGTGGTGTTCACCAACGGGGCCGTCACGGCGCCGGACGGGCGGGTGTACATCTACTATGCCTCCAGCGATACCCGCCTGCATGTGGCCACGACGGATCTGGACCGGCTGACGGACTGGGTGTTCAACACCCCGCCGGACCCGCTGCGCAGCGCGGACTGCGTGCGCCAGAGAGACGATTTTATCAAAAAGAACCTGGCCTGGCTGAAGGAAAACGGCCGGCGCTGACTTTGACCCGCGCGTTCAGGCATCGGACCGGGAGGAGACCCATGGATAAAGATCTGTCGACCCCGCTCGGAGAGAAGCGGGAGGCGGCCGTCCCCGATCTTCACATCGGCCGCTTCGACATCCCGGATGCCCCCGGGCTGCGCTTTGCCCGCCGGCTCAGGGCGGGCTGGAACCTGGGCAACACCTTCGACGCGACGCGCCGGGGCTTTTCCGGGCCGAATGAGATGGTGCTGGAGACCGTCTGGTGCGGCGTGAGGACCACCGACGCCGTGATCGGTGCCGTGGCCGCGGCGGGGTTC
Source organism: uncultured Eubacteriales bacterium (assembly GCA_902782865.1). GTDB lineage: Bacteria > Bacillota > Clostridia > Christensenellales > Aristaeellaceae > RUG756. The sequence continues at coordinate 2,147 of CACZOZ010000402.1, read as the reverse complement.
GGGACCCTGAGGATCCCCGTATCCTGGCACGACCATGTGGACGCGGATCTCAATATCAGTCCCCGATGGCTGGACCGGGTGCAGGAAGTGGCCGATATGGCGCTGCGCCGCGGCTTATATGTGATCCTGAACACCCACCATGACGAGACGCCGGAGCACCTGAGCTTCACCAAAGAGCTTTATCCCACGGCTGAAAGGTATCTTACACGGGTGTGGCACCAGCTTTGTGACCGCTTCGCCGGGTATGACGAACATCTGATCTTCGAGTCCATGAACGAGCCTCGTCTGAAGGGGCACGCTTTGGAGTGGCGTTTCACCCCGGAGGATCCGGACTGCCGCGCGGCCGCGGAATGCGTTGACTTGCTCGATCAGGCCTTCGTGGATACGGTGCGTTCCTCGGGCGGGCACAACCGGGACCGCTTCCTGATGGTGCCCGGGTACGCTGCGGCGCCCGCCCATCCGCTCAGCGGGCTGTTCACCCTGCCGGAGGACCCGGTGCCCGGCAGGCTCGCCCTGTCCGTCCACGCCTACACGCCCTACAGCTTTGCACTGGACAGGACGGGGGAGACATCCTTCAGCCTGACGGATGAAAGGCAGACCGGGGAGATCACCGCCTTTATGGACGGGCTGTACCGCAGGTTCATTTCAAAGGGGATCCCGGTGGTCCTCGGGGAGTTCGGCGCCCTTGACAAAGGCGGGCCGCTTCGGGACCGGGTGGACTACACCGCCTTCTACGTGGCTTCGGCCGCGGCCCGGGGCATGCCCTGCTGCTGGTGGGACAACAACGCCTTTTCCGGCCGCGGGGAGAATTTCGGCCTCCTGGACAGGCGGACGTGCCTGTGGCCGTATCCGCAGATCGTTGACGCGATCATGCGTTACGCGCCGAAGGATGATATGGACTGACTTGGATCTATACGCACAGCAAAAGGGACGCGCCTTAAAAAACGCGTCCCTTTTATGATCTGCGGTTTTGCCTTGAAAGCCGCTGTTTACATGATCACGGTGATCTTGTCCCCGTCGCGGAGCATGTCGTCCGTCATCAGGCCGTCCGGGATGACCCTGTCGTTCACTCTCACCTCAGTCACGCCGCCCTCATGATGGGCGCTGTTGTCCACGGTGATGGTCAGTTTCTTGCCCCGGAACACCTTTTCCATCGTGAAGCCGTCCCATTCCGCCGGGATGGACGGGCTCACCCTGAGGCCCTTGGGCGTGGGCCTGAGGCCCAGGATGCCTTCCACCATGCCCACCATCACGGTGGAGGCGGTGCCGGTCAGCCAGTGGACGTGGGCCCGGCCGGGCTGGGGCGTCTCATGGCCCTCGATGAACTGGGAATGCACGTAGGGCTCCAGCTCCCGCACTTCCTCCCGGTCGTTGAAGGCCGCGGGGCAGGATTCCCTGAAGTACTCATGGGCGCGGCCGCCGTGGCCCAGGAGCGCTTCCGCCAGGATGGCCCAGCCCTGGGGCTGGCAGAAGATGCCGCCGTTTTCCTTGGAGGTGGGGTTGAACAGCCGCATCCAGGCGCCCTGGAAATAGTGCTTCTTATAGCAGGGGGCCATCAGCTCCACGCCGTTGGGGGTGTTGAGCAGCCGGTGGACGGACTCCATGCTCTTTTCGGCCTGCTCTTTCGTGGCGGCCCGGGAGATGACGCTCCAGGACTGGGGATTGAGCCACATGGAGGCTTCCGGATCGTGCTTGCTGCCGATGACGGCGCCCTCTGCGGTGTATCCGCGCAGGAACCGGTCATCCTCCCAGAAATAACGGTTGATCTTGTCCAGCACTTCGCCGGCGGTCTTTTTGAGCCATTCGCGGTATTCCTTTTCCTCTTCCCGGCCGTCCAGCAGCTCATGGAGGATGTTCAGGGCCATGTAGAACTGGAAGGCCACGAAGCTGCTCTCGCCCTGGGCGCCCAGCTGCAGGCAGTCGTTCCAGTCGGCGTGGAGCCCCGCGGGCAGCCCGTGGGCGCCCAGGTGGTTCAGGGTAAAGTCCACCGCCCGCTTCAGGTGCTCGGCGACAGTGCCCTCGTCCTTGTCGGCGAAGGGGATCACCTCATCCAGGAATCCCATATCGCCGGTCTCGGCGATATATTTGTACACGGTGGGGAACAGCCACATCGCGTCGTCCGCCCGGTAGTGGGGGTGGCCGGTGGC
>CACZOZ010000401.1:0-4145 GCA_902782865.1 uncultured Eubacteriales bacterium | reverse complement strand
GCAATCTTCGGGATCATAATTTTTCGCCCGGAGCGGATGGAAATGAACTTTTTTGACTGGCACCACCCGTAGATGACTTTGGTAGAATATCCGATCGCCTCAGCGACCTGAAGGATGCTCATGAGATCGGGATACTTCAGGAGCGTTACCCTGTACATGCTTAACAGATTGTGTTCTGTCAGCGCCGCAAGCTGCTTCTGCGTCGGTCTCTTTACCCTTTTGCTCCGGTTCTTTCTGAACTCCGAGGGCAGCAGATACTTTTCCGGATGTACCTCCCGGTCTTTCATGTAATCGATCACCGCTGTGATCGGGATATCATATTTGTGGGTCTGCTTTGGCTTTATGATGCAGGGGACAAGCTGGGACTCAAGCAGATACTGGGCATGATAAGGACTGATCTGGCAGATCTGACGAAACTGATCCTTACTGATCATGCCGGGATACTTTTTGAGGATTGAGTTGATTTCGATGCTAGTCACGATGACCACCCCTGTTTATTTGATTTGCCAATCAGCCAGGGCCTGTTCATCTGTTTCCAAGTTCTGTGTTGTGTTTTACTCGCGCGATTCAAATTCGTCATACGGGTTCAGCCTGCAAAACCGGGAATCGGTCATTGTTCGTTCCGAATTTGGAACTCGACGAATCTTCGGGTTATGAGGGCCTTCGAGCACCATTTTTCTCTCTTTTTTCTCTCCAACGTGCATTTTTGCCTGCCAAATTCCTTCATTTCGGCGCTGCTTTCAGAACCCGTGCGCCGCCTTGATTTCAACGTTTTTTGGGCTTCAAAAATGGCGGGAACCGTTGAAAATACTGGATTTTTGCAGAATAATAACTTCCGTTAAACGGGTCCAGCTTCCGGCAGCTGGTGGCTGAGGTCGAAAGCTCGAAATCAGTTAGGAGGAAACTCCACGTGGGTTCGAATCCCACCCGCTCCGCCAAAGCGAAGATCCTGTCATGCCAGTGGCAGGGTTTTCGCTTTGTATTATTCATTTTTCAGTTTTCAGTCTTCATTCTTCAATTTCTCCGACAGGATCTTCTAAATGAATACTGAAAATTTAAGACTGAAAAATGAATAATTGTTGTGAAATCATACTTGTTCCAATATAATATTCTATGGTGATCATATGAAAGAGAATATTTTGATCGAAAAATCCATTGACTTCGGCGCACGGATCGTGAAACTACACCGTTATCTTGTTAAAACAAAGCACGAAGCGGTCTTGTCCAAACAGATCCTGCGCAGCGGTACTTCCATAGGTGCAAACATCAATGAGGCACAATACGGCAGCAGTAAAGCGGATTTTATCGCAAAGCTCCATATTGCATTGAAAGAAACTGCGGAGACGGAATACTGGCTGCATATTCTGGAAAGATCCGCATATCTGGATGAAAACACAGCTGCCTCAATGCTCAATGACTGCCTTGAGATCAAGCGGATCCTGATCGCCTCCATCAACACGGCGAAAACTCCTATAGAATCATCGTTATGAAAAGAGCTTGAATTGATTGACTTCGATCCCCATACAGCATCGCGGCGATTCAGCGGTCCCGCATTCGCTGATCCGCAGCTGTGTTGAATACTTTCAAAATACAGAGCAAACACCGTATTTAACGATCACGGAAGATCGCAGCCGCGGGTCATTCCACCCGATCGCTTCGAGATCCCGGTTTTCTCATATCCTGAAGCACTTGCGCCAGCAGGTGCTTCTTTCATTGGGTTCCGCCAGGCGGGTGGATCTCGTCGCACTTTGCGGCAGAGCCACGAAATCCCGCGTTTGCCGTCAGGCAAGCATTTCACACCGCCCGTCCCCCGCCGCGAACTTTGTCCGCAGATCACCGGTCACGCGGATTGACTCCTTTCGGGCGCCGCGGTATACTTTCCATCGTGATCATCATAGTATTGGAGAGAGTCAAATGCCCGCCATCACCGAGGAACATCGACAGGAAAACCGAAAAAAGCTGCTGCGCTGCACCTATCATCTGTACATCCGCAACGGTGAGAAAATGACGACGCAGATGGTCTGTACCAGGGCAAACGTCGGAAAAGGGACACTTTTTAACTACTTTGAGACCAAGGACGCGCTTCTTCACGAGGCCTATACGGAGGCAAATGAGAACGCGAGCCGTTTGACATGGAGAGATCTGACACTGACGGGTGATAAGCGTGACATCGTCAGACGGTTGATCCTGAACGCGACAGAATGGCCGCTCAAATACCCGGAAGAGGTTTTGTTCTGCAATCGTTACTATAATGATCAGACCAATCAGGATGCTTACGGTGACAACGCCGCCGGAAGATTCAAAAGCGCGTTCGATGCCCCTGGCGTGATGGAACGGCTCATGGAGGATGTGACATCCGAGGCGGTTCAGAAATACGCGAAGCAGGCCGCGAGCACACTTGTTTTTTACTTCATGGTCTATATCGCCGGCCATCCGGAGGAAGCGGAAAATCAGGATTTTCTGGAATATATCGTGGACCGGACAGCCAGTTTTTTCATAACATGACAGTTTGAAGCGTCATCAGACAGATCCATCATGAAGATCTGTCTTTTTTATCAGTGCATATTGACTGACCGGTCAGTTTCGATTATACTGGTCACACGATGCACACAGGGAAGGTACCTGTTCCCTTTCGGCGGGCACGATCAAAGGGGATGTGAGGCCATGAACGGCACCCGTTTCGCCGCCGCGGGTGATCCTGACAGGTTCGGCCTTTCTGCCGCCCTGTTCCGGGACCTGCGCGAACAGCGCCCAAACACCGTTTGGTCGGTGATCAAATACTTGAATGGAGGAATCAGCATGAAAAAAACCGTTTCCCTTCTTCTCGCGCTGCTCATGAGCTTCACCATGGCCGTGAACGGCATGGCCGACTATCCCGCGGGCACCTATACCGGGACAGCCGCCGGCCGCAACGGTGATATCACGGTCGAAGTGATCCTTTCCGGTGACGCGATCGAGTCAGTCACTGTGACCGCGCATCAGGAGACCCCCGGTATCTCCGATGCCGCGCTGGTCTCTGTTCCCGCGGCGATAGTGGAAAAACAGTCCCTGGCAGTCGATACCGTCGCGGGAGCCACCATTACATCCGCGGCTATTATCGACGCGGTCGAGGCGGCCCTGGTCTCGGCCGGTGTCGACGCGGAAGCGCTCAAGACAGCGGCGGCCGCCGACGCGGTCGAGGCTGAGCTGGTCGTCTCGGATGAGACCTATGACATCATCGTCATCGGCGGCGGTCCCGCGGGCCTGATGGCTTCTGTCACCGCCTCCGAAAAAGGTGCCAGGGTCCTCCTTCTTGAGAAGATGCCTTATGTCGGAGGCAACATGCTCATCTCGGGCGGCTGTATTCAGGCCGCTGATACCAGCGTTCAGCGCGCCTATGGCATCGTCGGCGATACAGTCGAACAGTATATGGAAGAAGACAGGGATCCGGAGTCCCCGTACGCGACCGATGACCCTGCCTTCACCCGCACCATGTACCGGGGCTGCTCCGACATGATCGAAGAGCTTGTGGGGCGCGGTGTGGAGTTCGTCGACTATGACCCCGTCATGCGCTATCATGTCATAGGCCCGGCCATGTTCTACGGAGGGAACACACTGGCCCAGACGCTTAAAGACCAGGCTGTCGCTGCCGGCGCGGTCATTAAGCTCAATACGCGTGCCACCGGCCTCGTGACCGATGAAGCGGGCAGCGTGACCGGCGTGATCGCGGAGGACAACGGTCATCCGGTCCAGTATAACGCCTCAGCCGTTATCGTTGCCACCGGCGGTTTCTCCAGCAACAATGAACTCATCAGCACTTACTACCCGGAATATCATCTGCTGCCTTCCAGCGCTTCCGTCGGCACGACGGGTGACGGCTTTATCATGGCGACCGCTGTCGGCGCCGCGACCCGGGGCATGGATACGGATCAGCAGATGTTCTTCGTCAGCGCCGATACGAACGTCGGTATCCCGATGCTCCTGATGTCCTGCAACGCCATTCTGGTCAACCAGAGCGGTGACCGCTTTGTCAATGAGGATCTTGACGATTACGCCGCCGCCCACGTTACCGCTTATCAGGAGGGTTCCATCGGCTATATGATCCTGAGCGAAGAGATCCGCCGGGCCCTTCCCGAGATCCAGGACTACATCGATCAGGGCGCTGT
>CACZOZ010000400.1:0-17830 GCA_902782865.1 uncultured Eubacteriales bacterium | reverse complement strand
TCGAATTCCATGTTGGAGGCGGCGGTGAGCATCTGGTCCTCGAGGTTCTTGATGAGCGCCTCTTTTTCCTCCGAGGCGATATCCGCCGGGATCTCTTCCTCGGCCTGCTCCGTCATTTCCAGCAGCGCCCGCACGGCGGAATGCACGGTCTCGGGGGTGATGCCGTGGTCCTCGTTATACTTTTCCTGCAGGGCGCGCCGGCGGTTGGTCTCGGTGATGGCGGCCATCATGGAGTCGGTCATCATATCCGCGTACATGATCACCCGGCTGTCTGCGTTCCGGGCGGCCCGGCCGATGGTCTGTATCAGGGAGGTCTCGGACCGGAGGAATCCCTCCTTGTCCGCGTCCAGGATCGCCACCAGGCCCACCTCCGGCAGGTCGAGCCCTTCCCTCAGCAGGTTGATGCCCACCAGCACGTCGTATTCTCCCAGCCGCAGGCCGCGGAGGAGCTTCTGGCGCTCCATCGTCTGCACGTCGGAGTGCAGGTACTGCACCCTGATGCCGTTTTCGTCCAGGAAGTCACTGAGCCGCTCGGCCATCTTCTTGGTCAGGGTAGTCACCAGCACCCGCCAGCCCTTGTCCACGGTCTCATGGATACGGCCCAGCAGGTCGTCCACCTGTCCGCTGGCGGGGGACAGGATGATCTTCGGATCCAGCAGCCCGGTGGGCCGGATGATCTGCTCCACGATCTGGGAGGCCTTTTCTTTTTCATAGGGCGCCGGTGTGGCGGACACATAGATCGTCTGATGGATGCGGCTGTTGAATTCGTCGAATTTCAGCGGCCTGTTGTCAAATGCCGACGGGAGCCTGAAACCGTAGTCCACCAGAGCTTCCTTGCGCACCCGGTCCCCGGCGTACATGGCGCGGATCTGGGGGATGGTCACATGGCTCTCGTCGATGAACACGATGAAATCCTTCGGGAAATAGTCCAGCAGGCAGAAGGGCGCGTCGCCGGGCTGTCTCCCGTCAAAATAACGGCTGTAATTCTCGATGCCCTGGCAGTAACCGATCTCCCTTATCATCTCCAGATCATAGGTGGTCCGCTGACGCAGCCGCTCCGCTTCCAGGGGTTTTTCATTCTGCTCGAAGTAAGCGCAGCGCTCTTCCATGTCCTTTTTGATCTGGATGAGGGCTTTGTCGCGGCTCTCGGGATTGGTGGCGTAGAAGGTGGCCGGATAGATCGGCGCGTGGAGCACCGCCCGCTTGACCTGGCCGGTGGTGAGGGCGAATTCGCTGATGCGGTCGATCTCGTCGCCGAAGAATTCCACCCGGATGCCGTAATCCCGCTGATCCGCGGGGATCACTTCCACGGTGTCGCCCCGCACCCGGAACAGGCCCCGCTCCAGGCTCAGGTCATTGCGCTCGTACTGGATGTCCACCAGCTGCCTGAGGAGCTCTTCCCGGGACAGCTTCATCCCCGGCCGCAGGGAGATCATCTGCCCCTCGTATTCCGAGGGATCGCCCATGGAATAGATACAGCTCACGGACGCGACGATGATCACGTCCCGCCTTTCGCGCAGGGCGGCGGTGGCGCTGTGCCGCAGCCTGTCGATCTCGTCGTTGATCGAGGCGTCCTTTTCGATATAGGTGTCGCTGGAGGCGATGTAAGCCTCGGGCTGATAATAATCGTAATAGGAGACGAAGTACTCTACCGCGCTGTCGGGGAAGAACGCTTTCAATTCCGCGCACAGCTGGGCCGCCAGCGTCTTGTTGTGAGCGATCACCAGGGTGGGGCGCTGCACCTGCTCGATCACGGAGGCCATGGTGAAAGTCTTGCCGGACCCGGTCACGCCCAAAAGCACCTGGGATCCCATGCCTTTCCGGACGCCTTCCGCCAGGGCGCGAATGGCCTCGGGCTGGTCACCGGAGGCGGTATAGGGGGCTTTCAATACAAATCGGTCATTCATCGTTTTCTCCCGTGATATCCTCACTCATCAGGTTCAGGCGGAACCACCCGCTCAGGGCGACCTCGCTGCCTTCGGAGGTATACAGTGTCGCTTCCACCCGGTATTCGCCCGGCGGCGACACGTTCCCGTCCCGGTCGAGCCCGTCCCAGTAAACGATGCTGCCCTGATAGGGCTGGGGCCTGCTGGGGCTCATGGATCGGATGCGCCGGATGATCTTTCCCTCGTCGTTGAACACGGCGGCGCTGATGGCGCAGGGATAGAGGTGGCGGATGAAAAAGGCCGCTTCCCCGCCCTCGGTCAGGTCGTATCCGGGCAGGGTGAATACCCGCGGCCGTTCGCCGCCTCCGGCTTTTTCGACGCCGATGAGGCGTGAGCACTGCAGCACGGCGTAGTTCTCGGGCTTGGTGATGATGAGCAGCATGATATAGCCGTAGTCGTCCTTGCCCTTGTGATCCAGGGTGAGCACGCGCTCCTTCCGCCCGGGCTGCGTGCCGCCCTCGCTCCGGTCCAGCATCATCTGGGCATTCTCCCAGTCCCACCGGCCGCCCCGGTAATAGACCAGCTGGTAGTAGACCTGCCCCTCTTCCCATTGAGTGTAGGCGAAACAGAGCTGGTTTCCGGTGCCGATCAGGGTGTCGTCGCTCACAAGATCGCTGATGATCTTTTCGCTGCGCATGGCGGAGGCTCTCTTCTTATACCGGAAAAACACGAAATCGTCATCGAACTCCGGATAGGCCTGGGGGCTGGAGGCGCAGTAATTATCGCACAGGTACTGGTACGCTTCCCTCAGTGTCACCTGCTCGTCCCGGTCGCTGTCGGCGGGGGAGAAGCCTTCGAAACAGAAGATGTCGGACAGCACCGTGGTGAAGTACCCGGCTCCCCGCCGAGTGTCCGGCGCGCCTTCATCCGCGTTGTGCCAGTACCAGCTCTCCTCGCTGCCGCCCGCGCTGCACAGCACCTTGTAGTCCGGGCCGCGGAAGGGGATCTCGTCCGTGTGCAGACGCCCCAGGCCTTTGCCGATCATCGCGCCCGCGTTGCAGGCGTCAAGGATCAGTACCTTCAGGCCGGGGACCGTGTCCAGGATAGCTTTGAGCTGCTCCGCTGTGACCAGCTCCTCCGTTTCACCGTCGCTCAGAGCCAGGGCACAGTTTTCCAGGGGCATGGCGCTGTCATAGACTCCGTGGGTGCTGATATAGAACAGGGAAATATCCCCGTCCTTCGCGCCGGAATAGGCTCTTTTGACCGCGTCCGAAAGGGCTTCCACCGTGCAAAGGGTATCGCACTCCGTTCGGACAGCCTCGTAGCCTCTTTCATCATGGCTGAGGGCTTCCTTCAGGAGCGTGACATTGTTTTGAGCGGCCGGCGCTGTGGACGGACGGGCGGGGAAGTGGTCACAGCTGACCAGAAGCGCCCGAAGAACAGGTCCCGTTTCGAGCCTCTCGGCCGGACAGATATGAGGCACCGCTGTAAAAAGCGCCATAAGGACAGAAAGGATGACCTTAAGCACTTTCGGCATGGGCGCTCCCAAAGATCCTTAACGACGGATCAAACATCAGATGATCATTCCTCCGTTGACGCCGATGACCTGCCCCGTGATGAAGGAAGATTCATCCGAGCACAGGAAATAAACGGCCTGAGCGCAGTCCTGTACGGTGCCCAGCCGCCCCAGAGGTGTTTCCCCGATCATCTGGCCGGCCGTTTCGCCGGGCAGAGACTCATTCATCCGGGTGGGGATGTAGCCGGGACACAGGGCGTTGACCCGTATCCCGGAGGGGCCGCACTCTTTGGCCAGGGCTTTGGCGAGGCCGATCTGGCCGGCCTTCACGGCGGAATACGCCGCTTCACAGCTGGCGCCCGCCTGCCCCCACATGGAGGACACGAAAACGATGCTCCCGCATCCCCGTGATATCATGGAGGGCAGAAAATGCTTCACTAAAAGGAAAGCGCCTTTGAGATGGACCTGTGTCAGGTCGTCAAAGGCTTCCGTGGGCATATCCTGGATGAGCCCGCGCCACGCGGTGCCGGCGCACAGCACCAGGGCGTCCAGGTGATGGGCCTTGGACAGGACCCGGTCTCTGAGATCGATGACCTGAGATTCATCCCTCACGTCACAGGGAATGAACAGAGCGCCGGGTACGGCGTCCTCCGTCCGTGGCGTGTTTCGGGCACAGGTAAAGGGCAGCCAGCCCCTGGAAACGAAAAGCTCCGCCGCCCCGGCGCCGATCCCGCGACTCCCGCCGGTGATGAGTACCGTTTTCATCAAAAATTGCTCCCGTTCCAGCCCCAGTCCGGTGTGCAGACATAACGGACATAGGTGTTCCCCGGGTCGATCCCAAGGTGATCCTCAAGGCAGCGGCATACTTCCCCTGTGAAACGCTCCAGCGAGCGTCCCTGTCCGTACAGGGATACGCCCACGAAAGCCGTCGGCTCATCGGAGCGGCCGCGGAAGGCCATGTCACAGTCTCCCTCGAAACGCAGCATCAGCCAGCTCTCGCTCTTGCCGAGCACGGTGACCGCCTTGCCCAGGGCGGCGGTGAGGGTCTCTCTCTGTTTTTTATCGATGGGCCGGTTCGTCTGGATATGGATATACGGCATGATCATCCCTCCTTATTCGTTTATTATATCATCGGCGGCTCGGGATGGAAAGTGCAACATTGATGAACGGGAATTGACACAATTATGCCGCATTTGTGGAAGAATATTATAATGTATGTGAAGTTCATCTTCGCGTGCACTGGCCGTTCCGGGTCCCCTCTCCGGGCGGCCTTTTGATTTGTTCGGAGACCTTATTCATGGCCGGCCGCGGGGATCACGAAGGAGAAGGTACTGCCTTCCCCGGGCTTGCTGTCAAGGGCGATGGTCACGTTCATTTTGTCCATGATCTCCTTGGCGATGGCCAGGCCAAGGCCGCTGCCCTTGTTGCTGCGGCTCTTTTCAGCCTGGTGGAAGCGGTCAAAAGCCATGCGCTGCGTCTCCTCGCTCATGCCGATGCCGTTATCCTTGACATAGAATCGTACGCCGCCCTCGGCCTTGCTGCAGCCGATCTCCACTTTACCGCCCGCGGGCGTGTATTTTCGGGCGTTGTCCAGGAAGATCGTCAGCACCTGGCTGAGCCTGTCCTCGTTGGATGTGAGATCGGGCAGCGGCTCAGAGGGAACGGATCTGTCAAGATCGATGCCGGCCTCCGTGAACAGTTTCCGGTTGCGGTCATGCAGATCCATCACCAGTTCGGCCGGATCGATCGTCTCCATCTCAAAGGCTTCCGAACGGGTCTGCAGTCCGCTGAGTTCCAGCAGGTCATTGACGAGCCTTGAAAGGCGGGTGCTCTCCTCGGTGATCAGGGTATAGTAGTGATGGAGCTCGGTCGGATCGGTCACCAGGCCGTCCTTCAGGCCTTCGGATATGCCGCGGATGGAGGTGAGCGGCGTGCGAAGCTCGTGGGAGATATTGGCGACGTATTCCCGCCGCGTGTTCTCAAGGCGCTCCTGCTCGGTGATATCCCGCAAAAGGGCCACGGCGCCGGCTGTCCGCCGCATCCGGCGGGGGAGGGCTGTGATGATGTACTGGATCACCCGTTCGCCGGAAAGGAATGTGCCGGTAGCGGGACCGGGATCCCGATCGGTCGGGCCGGAGCACAGGGCGACGATCTTCCCCGCCAGATCCGTCTGCACCTCGGGGCCGGCTTGAGCCAGGATGGCAGTGGCGGCGGAGTTCCGATGGATCAGGTTCCCGTTTTCGTCCATGGCGATGATGCCTTCCTCCAGGCCTTCCAGGATCAGCGTCACAGCTTCCTTTTCGCGCTTTAAGTCCTGGATGGCGGCGGAGACCCGGTCAGACATGACATTGAAGGAGTGGGCGATCTCGTTGATCTCGCCGTGGTACTCCTCCGGGATATGCACCTCCTCGCCGAGGCAGAGCTTTTCAGCCGCCTGGCTTAAGTTGATGGCGGGCTTGGCGATCTGCCGGGTGGACAGGAAAAACAGCAGGATCAGCGTGGGCAGCAGCACCGCCAGGAACAGGATCAGCCGCAGCTGGTAAGCCGTGAGAGAACGGTTGAAATTCGTCCTGCTGTGGCCGGCAAGTACATATCCTCCCCTGACGGCGCCGATCGTGATCAGGGAGGTACTGCCGTGTTCCGAGTAGCGGTGCCGGATGCTGCCCGGGGCGGTCTTCAGACTCTCCACGGCCCTCGGGATATCCATGCGCGCCACGTAGGGCAGGGCGCCCTCGGTATAGGCGAGCAGCGATCCGTGATCATCCATCAGCACCAGGAAATCCTGCCCGTCGGAAAATATCGGGTTGAGCACCGCGGTCAGTTCGTCCTGGGTGACGGCACCCTCGGTCCACTGAGCCATCAGCTGTTCCCCGGTCTCGAAATTCCGGTCGATCTCGCTCTGGTCAGCCCGGATCAGCACTGTCGAGAACAGGTTGGCGGCGAAAAGATACACCAGGATCAGCACCAGCCATGTGCAGGCGATCAGGCCGATCAGGTACCTGAAATAAAGGCTGTGTCTATTCAGCATGGGTGATGACCTCAGCTTTATAGCCTACGCCGTACACGGACCTGAGCTGCAGGTCGGTATCCTCCGGCATCTTTTTCCGGATGCGCTTGATGGAAGTGTCCACCACCCGGGGATCCCCGTTGAAGTCGAAACCCCAGATATTGTCCAGCAGCTGCTCACGGGTGAAGACCTGGCGGGGATGGGACGCCATCAGGTGAAGGATCTCCACTTCCTTGGGGGAGAGCACCACCTTCTCACCGTTCACCGTGACCTCGTAGCATTTCAGATCGATGACGGTGTTGCCGTGGACGAGCCTGCCCCGGTCGGGCTCCAGGGTCATCTGGTTGAGCCGGCGGAATATCACCTGGATGCGGCTGACGATCTCCCGGGGGGAGAAGGGCTTGACGATATAGTCGTCTGCTCCCAGGGCAAAACCCAGCAGCTTGTCTACTTCCTCACCCTTGGCCGTCAGGATGATGATGGGTACATTGCTGACGGCCCGGATATCCGAGCATACCTGGGTGCCGCTCCGGCCCGGCATCATGATATCCAGGATGACCAGGTCGGGCGAGGTCTGCGCGAACGCTTCCATGACCTCATTCCCTCTGAAAACGGAGTACACGTCATAGCCCTCGCGGGTCAGATACATCCGCAGGGATTCGTGGATCCCTTTTTCGTCATCCGCGATCAGGATCATTTTTTTCTTGCTCATTTTTCCGCCTCCGCTGTGATCAGGTCCCACCGATCATATCATCCGAAGGGGCATCGTGGCAAACGGTGACAATAATCTGCCCCAATTGAAAGCGGCCCGATGATCGGGCCGCTTTGAAAGACCGGGATATCAGTAAGCCTTCGCGAAATACATGACCGTCTTGGCTTCCTTACCGCAGCAAACGCACTTTTTCCCTTCCATCGGGGGCTGGATAAAGGGCATGTTGCGGCTGGTGGCGCCGGTCTCTTCGCGGATGCGGTCCTCGCAGGCGCGGTCCATGCACCACATCGCCCGGGCATAGCCGCCGTTGACCTGCTCCTTGAGCTCGTCCATGGTCTCCACGTCCCTGGTGTGTTCTTCGCGGAATTTCAGGGCCGTATCGTACATGTTCTTCTGGATCAGGTCCAGGGTGGCGCGGACGGCGTTCACGAAAGCATCGTCCAGGGTGATGACGCTCTTTTCGTAGGTGTCGCGGCGCACGGCGGTGACCACACCGTTCTCCAGGTCCCGCGGACCCACTTCCAGGCGCAGGGGCACGCCCTTGAGCTCCCACTCGTTGAATTTCCAGCCGGGGGATACGTTGTCCCGGTCGTCGAGCTTCACCCGGACGCCGGCTTTCCTGAGCGTATCGGCGATCTCGACGCACTTCTCGCTCACGCCGGGCTTGTGGGCGGCGATGGGAAGGATCACCACTTGGTAGGGGGCGATCATGGGAGGCAGTTTCAGGCCGCGCTCGTCGCCGTGGGTCATGATGATGGCGCCGATCAGGCGGGTGGACACACCCCAGCTGGTCTCGTGGCAGTACTCCAGTTTACCGCTCTTGCCCAGGTACTGGATGTTGAAGGGAACGGAAAAGTTGGTGCCGAAATTGTGGGAAGTACCGGCCTGCAGAGCCTTGCCGTCCTGCATCATGGCTTCCACGGAATAGGTGGCCCGGGCACCGGCGAATTTTTCCTTATCGGATTTACGCCCGGCGTAAACAGGCATGGCCAGGTTGTTCTCACAGAACTCCTGGTACACTTTCAGCATCAGCTGGGTCTCCTCCTCGCTCTCTTCGGCGGTGGCGTGGACGGTGTGGCCCTCCTGCCACCAGAACTCGGCGGTGCGCAGGAAGGGACGGGTGGTCTTTTCCCAGCGCATGACGGAGCACCACTGATTGAGCTTCATGGGCAGGTCACGCCAGGAATGGACCCATTTGGCGAACATGGTGCAGAAGATCGTCTCGCTGGTGGGCCTCACCGCCAGGCGTTCCTGCAGGGGCTCGACGCCGCCCTGGGTGACCCAGGCAACTTCGGGAGCGAAGCCTTCCACGTGGTCGGCTTCCTTCAGCAGCAGGCTTTCCGGGATCAGCATGGGCATGGACACGTTCTCGTGACCGGTCTCCTTAAAGCGCAGGTCCAGCTGTTCGTGGATCAGTTCCCAGATCCGGTTGCCGTAGGGCTTCATGGCCATGCAGCCGCGCACGGGGGTATAGTCCATCAGATCCGCCTGGGTGACGACGTCCGTATACCACTGGGAAAAGTCCACGTCCCTGGGCGTGATGTGCTGTACGAATTCCTGTTTGTTTTCCTTCATGGATCAGTCCTCCCGAAAAATGATATCGTCTCTTAAACGGTAGATGGAAGCGCCCTGCTGCTTCCGGCAGAACGCGTCCACGAACCAGTCGATCTCCTTCACCGCGTCATACTGCACGTATCCGTACCGGATGCCGCCGTCCCGGCGGACTCCCTTCATATTGGAATCCGTCCAGTGCACGCTGTCCGTATCCGGATCGTAGTCGGCGATGAACACCAGGCTGTGGGGACCCACGCCGTAGTAATAATTCGCGGCCATCTGGAAGTAATCGCCCCTCTGGACCTGGCGCATGAATTCCCGCGCCAGCTGCCTGTTCTCTTCCTTGGACAGGTTCGTGTCATACCGGAAAGACGCGGCCTCATAGAAGGGATTGCCGTCGGACGCGGGGATATCCTTCCATGCCACGCCGTTGGCGTAGGGTTTGCATTCCTCACGGGTCTTGTTGTCGGGGATGATGAGGCCTATGGAAGGATATTCGGCGATGGCGTACTTGCCGCAGGCTTCGCGGAACAGGTATACGGTAAAATTCTTGCACACGTAGCGGTCACCGGCGTAATGGGCTCGTCTGGCTTTCCCGTTCAGCTCGTCGTATTCGTGCTTGGCGACCGATATGATATCGTTGATGAAGCTCTCCCGGGGCGTGAGTTCCTCCGCCCAAGCGTGAGAGAAGCCGGCGGCCGAAAGGAGGCATATCAGGATCAGGCACAGGCCTGTGAGGCGCCGAAAAGCGATCTTAGTGGATGCCATTTACGCCTCCTGGAGCTCCGACCAGTACCGGGCGGCTTTCATGGCTTTCCGCCAGCGGTTCAAATGGGCCTGACGCTCTGTTTCGTCCATGCTCGGGGTGAACACCCGGCTTTCGGTCTGCTTGAACACGGTCTCTTCGGGCGTGGAATACACGCCGATGCCCAGGCCGGCAAGCTTGGCCACGCCCAGGGCAGTGATCTCAAGGGTCTTGGGCACCATCATGGGCACGCCCAGGATATCGCACTGGAACTGCATCAGGAACTTGTTGGCGCAGGCGCCGCCATCGGCGAGGAGCCTGTTGCCCTCGCTCAGTTTCACATGGGCGCACATGGCCTGATAGAGATCATAGCTCTGGAAAGCGATGGATTCCAGGGCCGCGCGCACGATGTGCGCTCTCCCGGTGCCGCGGGTGATGCCGGTGAGGGTGCCCCTGGCTTCCATATCCCAGTAAGGCGCGCCAAGGCCGTTGAACGCCGGGATCAGGGTGACACCGCCCGTGTCCTTCACGGACAGGGCCAGCTCTTCCGACGCGGCGGCGGTATCGATGAAATGCATCTCGTCCCTGAGCCACTGCACCACGGCACCGCCGATGAATACGCTGCCCTCCAGGGCATAGGTCGGTCTGCCGCCCAAACGCCAGGCCAGGGTGGTCAAAAGTTTTTCGCTGGGCTGGTCGAATGTCTCGCCGGCGTTCATCAGCATGAAGCAGCCTGTCCCGTAGGTGTTTTTGACCAGGCCCTTTTCAAGGCAGCCCTGGCCGAAAAGAGCGGCGTGCTGGTCGCCCGCCATGGCACATACCGGTACGGGCACACCGAGGATATCGTCCTTCAGATGCCCGATCATGGCGGCGTTGTCGATCACCGCGGGCAGGGAGCATCTGGGGATGTTGAAGAGCCTGAGGAGATCCTCGTCCCAGTCCTGCTTTTCGATGTTGAAGAGCATGGTGCGGCCGGCGTTCGTGGCGTCGGTGACATGGGGCTCTTCCTTGAGCAGCTGGCGGCACAGGAAGGAGTCGATGGTCCCGAAACAGATCTCCCCGTTGTTCACTCTCTGCTGGATGTCCAGCTTGTCGATGAGCCAGCGGATCTTGGTAGCGGAGAAGTAGGCGTCGGGGATCAGGCCGGTCTTGGCCCTGATGGCCCGGACCACACCGATGTCCCGGCAGAGCTTCCTCACGGCTTCCGCCGTGCGGCGGCACTGCCACACGATGGCGTTGTAAAGGCACCTGCCGGTAGCCCTTTCCCATACCAGGGTGGTCTCACGCTG
This sequence comes from uncultured Eubacteriales bacterium, assembly GCA_902782865.1. Taxonomy (GTDB): domain Bacteria; phylum Bacillota; class Clostridia; order Christensenellales; family Aristaeellaceae; genus RUG756. The sequence goes on along the minus strand of CACZOZ010000400.1, from coordinate 7,121 downwards.
GTTGGTGATGCCGATGGCGGCGATCTCCTTCGGGTCGATGCCGGCTTTCTTCACCACGGCGCGGATCGCGTCGGTCTGGGTCCTGAGGATATCTTCGGGATCATGCTCCACCCAGCCCGGCTGGGGATAGATCTGCGGGAACTCGTATCCCGCGGATGCGATAAAGCCGCCGGTAAGATCGAACAACACCGCGCGGGAACTGGTCGTTCCCTGATCGAGAGCCATCAGATACTTCGCTGTCATGATGCTACCTCCTAAGCTCATTTGATCTCAAAACAATACATTTTAGGCTCCCTGCTGCACGTACCGATGACCAGCAGGTCCTTGTATACCGCGGGAGACGCCTCGAATTTCCCTTCCACGTTGAAGGTGCTGTTCAGGTAGCCGGTGAGGCCGTCGAGCACATAGATGGCACCTTTGGAATCCGCCTGGATGATCCATCCGTTGCCTGCCTGGTTATAGACGGCCACGGGGGAGGATACGCTCTCGGCCATGGAGTGTTCCCAGGCGACGGATCCGTCGGCCTTGTTCAGGGCGATCAGTCTGGCTCCGCCTCCGCTGACACGGTTGACGGTGAAGAAGACCAGGCCGTCCAATCCGTTCTGGCCCACCACGGGGCTGGCTTTGCAGCCGGAATACTCGTCGTTGTTCTTTTCACACTGGATCTCGTAGGTCCAGATCACCCTGCCGGTCAGGGCGTCCATCCGGCGGATGCTCACGGGCTCGTTCTTTTTCAGCCTCAGGCAGGCGGTGTTGCCGGTGTAGAGGCTCAGCTCGCTGCCGTTAAGATCCAGCGCCAGGGCCGCGTCCGTATTGTCGCCGGCGTCATAAGCCCAGACAGACTTCATGGTGTTCACGTCCACGCACCTGATGATGCCGTAGCCGTCGGCGGTATAGACGTAATTGGCGTACATGGCGATGGCGCTCTCGATGCTCGTGCGGGCATCCTTCTCGCCCGAAGCGATGCTGCGGTTGTAGATCACACTGGGAGTGACCGTCAGGGTGACCTTCGCGTTGGGGTTCTCTTTCTTCGGATAGGTGAATTCGCCCTTGAGGTCCACGGTGTAGAGCAGGCCGTTCTCGCCGGCCACGATCATCTGGTCCCTTCCGCCCTCATAGGTGATCAGGCTGCTCCCGTCGAAGGCGCCGTTGTTGCTGTACTGCTTCTGATTGTCGTTGCTGCGGCCGTTGAGGAAATAAAGCCTGCTCTGATCCAGAAGATTGTAGATATAATAGCCGATGGCGCCTGTCTTGTCAGGCAGCTTGGAGATGGCCTGGCCGAAAGTGATCAGGGGCCTGTGGCGGGGATCGACAGATACGCTGCCGCGCATGGGGAAGCCGATGTTGATCAGATCCCGGGACGCTTCACCGGTCTCGAGGTTGACGAAATATACCTTGCCGTCCTGGCCGCTGAAGATGACCTCACGCATGGCGCTCTCGTTTTTGCTGCTGTCCTTGAGGTTCATCCAGCTGCGGGTCTCCTGGGGCCATTTCACGATGGCCGGCTGGTTGTTCCAGCCCACGCCCCACAGCGTTCCGGAATCGGCGGTCCTCAGGCCTGCCAGGGGGAACTCCCAGCGGAGCTTCAGGGCGCCTTCGGTGACTTCGACAGTCCCGGAGGAGGCGTTGCGGCGGAAATTGTCGCCGCGGAAAGTCAGCACGCCGGTGTTCTCGTAAAAATCATACCGGTCCGCGTCCTGGATGTACAGGGGCGGATCACGGCGGTAATCATCCTGGGCCCTGGCGCCGGAGAACACGTTCTCGCTCAGGCCGATGGCGTCGGGCCGGGCCGCGGCCTCGCCGGCGGTCAGGGGCGTGGCGGTGGGAACGGGCGTGGGGATGTCCGTAGGCTCGGGCGTGGGCTCTTCCGTGGGTTCCGCGGGCTCCTGGGTCTCCTCCGGAGTGGGGGTGGGCAGGGTGTTGTTGATGATGGCGTCCGCGGGCACCTGCGTGACGATCGTCTCCGTCGGTTCCTCAGCGGCGGGAGTGGGGGTCATGACAGGGTCGGTGGGCGAGGGCGTTTCGGTGGCGCTGACGACCACCGCCGGGATGGTCTCCGGCGGCATGCGGGGAGGTTCGGTGGGGATGGGCACATCGGTGGGGGCGGTCGTCGGCGCGACCACGATCAGGCGTACGCCCGTCTCGGATTCCACCCAGTCCTTCTGATTGACGAACATGACCGGGTAGATCATCCCGGCGTATTCCTGCTCGAAGACCGCCGTCAGCTCCCAGATGGCCCTCTCGCTGTCACTGGAGATCTTCTGGGATGTGGCGGTGATCTCCTGATGGGCCTCGTCGATCAGGCGGACGTTGTCCACGTTGGTGGTGGTAGTCAGGTTGAAAAGGATCTTCGTCCCCGTCAGATGCATCTCGGACGTGGTCTTGAACTCGGTCACCTGCGCGGCGGGTCGGGCGGGGCCGGGATTGAAGATGCTGCGGACGCGTGTTTTGACAGCGTTGTCCGCGGGCAGGAGCACCCACACGGCAGCGATCAAAAGGATCACGGCCGCGGCGATCATCAGGATTGGGAGGAACTGTTTTCCCTTGGCGCTTTTCTCGGAACGTTCGGGTTCGTCATTCATCCCGGGCTGGGTGTACCTGCCGGAGGTGTTGGAGTATTTGGTGCTCCTGCGGTGACGGTCGCCGCCGGACGCGCCGGGCACCACTTCGGTAGCTCTTCTGTATCGGTCGGGATCATAGGTCCCCTTGATCTGCTGATTGTATATCCTCTCGTTTTGATTTTCACGGATCTCGCTCAAATGGACGGCCTCCTCTCAGTACATACTGCGTTTAGTATACCAAAATAACGCGGTGACCACAAGCACGGCAGGCTGTATTTTACACTTTTGTATCAAATTTGTTTGTCCCTGAAGCGGTCCGGGGCTCCTCGGCGCTTGACCGTGGGGCATCGATTCAACTATAATTAGGTTTGGGACAGGTATGTCCTTAGAATGCGGTTCGGGGGTTTGGCGGGCCATGTTTTTAGCCGACGGATGGAAGGATTTCAGCGTCCTGGACACGGGGGACGGGCTCAAGCTCGAGAAGTGGGCCGATGTGATCCTCTCCAGGCCCGATCCCCAGGTCATCTGGCCGGTGATCGACCGGAGCGCCTGGGAAAAGGCTGACGCCGTATACCATCGATCGGCCTCCGGCGGGGGCGAATGGGAGTTCCGCAGAAAGCTGCCGGAGCGATGGGTGATCGCCTACGGGCGGCTCAGGTTCTTCGTGCATCCCACAGGGTTCAAGCACACGGGGCTTTTCCCCGAGCAGGCCGCCAACTGGGACGAGATGTCCCGGATCATTCGTTCCTCCGAGGGACCCAGGAAGGTGCTGAATCTGTTCGGGTATACCGGCGGCGCGACCATCGCCTGCGCCGCGGCCGGCGCTCACGTGACCCATGTGGACGCGTCCAAAGGCATGATCCAGTGGGCGAAGGAGAACCGTGATCTCAACGGTATCCCCGCGGAGAAGACCCGTTTCATCCAGGAGGACGCGTCCTCGTTCGTCAAGCGCGAGATCCGGCGGGGGAGCCGCTATGACGCGGTGATCCTGGATCCGCCGAGCTACGGACGGGGTCCGAATGGTGAAAAATGGAAGCTGGAGGATGAGCTCTTCGGCCTGATGGAACTGTGTTCGCAGGTACTGAGCGATCATCCGGCCTTCGTGTTCCTCAACAGCTACACCACCGGCCTTCAGCCCACGGTGCTCCGGAATGTGATGATGAGGACCGTCGGGCGTCTGCACGGCGGGGATGTGGACGCTCAGGAACTGTGCCTGCCTGTGGAAGCCGGCGGGTTTTTGCCCTGCGGCGCCACCGGCCGATGGCAGCCACTCTGACAACGAAAGGAAATACGCGCTATGGAACCTCTCAAGGTCTTGTACGAGGACAATCACATCATCATCGTCCTGAAGGAGCCCAATGAGCTCGTTCAGGGTGACGATACCGGTGACGAAACGCTCCTTGCCCGGGTCAAAGAATACGTTCGCGTCACCTATAACAAGCCCGGGGAAGCCTATATCGGCCTGGTGCACCGCCTTGACCGGCCGGTGGGCGGCGTGATGTGCTTCGCCAGGACCAGCAAGGCGGCCGCGAGGCTCTCCGAACAGCTCCGGAGCCATGAGATGCGCCGGGAGTACGTGTGCGTGGCCCGGGGATCCACCCCGGACGATTTCACGCTGCGTCATTATCTCCAGAAGGACGAGAAAAACAACATGGTGACCGTGCTGCCCGATTACCTGCGCGCCCAGGGCAAGGAAGCGGTCCTTCACGGGCATACCATCGAGCGCCGGGAAGGCGCCTCGCTGGTGGCGATCCGGCTGGAGACCGGGCGTCCCCATCAGATCCGGGTCCAGATGAGCCATGAAGGGCATCCGCTTCTGGGGGATCACCGCTACGGCGAAGCGGGGCCGGGGGAGCATATCGCGCTGTGGGGCATGCGTCTGACGCTGAAGCACCCGATCACCCAGGCACAGATGGTGTTCATCGCGCCCGCCCCCAGGGACGGTTTCTTCAAGCCCTTCACCACGAGCCTGGAGACCGTCGAGAACCTATGGCCTGCGATCAGGGGGGCACAGCATGGCCTTTGAGTTTGAGCTGATCAAGACCTGCAAACAGTCCGGGGCCCGTCTGGGCGTGCTGCATACGCCCCACGGCGATATCCCCACGCCCATCTATATGCCCGTGGGCACTCAGGCCTGCGTCAAGGCCATGACCAGCGAGGAGATGGAGAGGCTGCAGGCGAAGATCATCCTTTCCAACACTTACCATCTCCATCTGCGTCCGGGGGAGGATCTGATCAAACGGGCCGGCGGCCTGCATTCCTTCATGCACTGGGACCGCCCCATCCTCACCGATTCCGGCGGTTTTCAGGTGTTTTCCCTGGCCTCGATGCGCAAGATCACCGAGGACGGCGTCACCTTCAGGAGCCACCTGGACGGGTCCAAACAGTTCATCGGGCCGGAAAAGGCCATGGAGATCCAGGAGGCCCTGGGCAGCGACATCGCCATGGCCTTCGACATCTGCTCTCCCTATCCCTGCGATCACGACCAGGCGGAGAAAGCCATGCATATGACCCACCGCTGGGCCGAGAGATGCAAAAAGTCCCACACCCGGCCGGATCAGGCTCTCTTCGGCATCGTGCAGGGCGCCTTTTATAAGGATCTGAGGATCCAGAGCGCCAAGACCCTGGCGGATATGGATCTGCCCGGGTACGGTATCGGCGGTCTTTCCGTGGGCGAGCCCAAGGAGATCATGTATGACATGCTGGAGGCCATCGAGCCCTGGATGCCCAAGAACAAGCCGCGGTACCTGATGGGCGTCGGCACGGTGGACTGCTTCCTGGAGGGCATCCTGCGCGGTGTGGACATGTTCGACTGTGTCCTGGCCACCCGGATCGCCCGCAACGGCACGGTCTTTACCCCCGACGGGAGGCTTGTGATCCGGAATCAGACCTGTGCGGAGCAGTTTTTCCCCATCGACGAGAACTGCGACTGCGACGCCTGCAGGAACTATTCCCGGGCGTATATCCGCCACCTGCTCAAGGTGGGGGAGATCACCGGCGGCAGGCTCTGCAGCATCCATAATCTGCGGTTCCTCCTGCGCACCATGGAAGAGATCCGTCAGGCCATCATGGAGGACCGTTTCCTGGACTACCGCAAAGCGTTCTACGAGCGGTACGATATGAGCCGCAACTTCTGATCGGGGCCCAAAAACAGAACAGCAGCCAACGAAAAACGGAAGCCTGAAAAGCTTCCGTTTTCATTGCGGTGAAGCGCAGCCTGTAAGCCGAGTTCTGTTGAAAATGACCATCTATCTGCGCGCAAAGTCACCAGTGCGCTTTAGCGATGCTGGGAAGCAGAGCGGGCAGCCCTGTGCGCTTCCTGGATCTTGCACCGGATGGGGTTTACAGGACGGCAAAGTCGCCATGCCGCCAGTGCGCTCTTACCGCACTTTTCCACCCTTACCGCTCGCGCGGCGGTATATTTCTGTTGCACTTGCCTTGGAGTCGCCTCCACCAGCCGTTAACTGGCATCCTGCCCTGTGGTGCTCGGACTTTCCTCATGCCTATGGCACGCGGTCATTCAACTGCCTTCACCGCTCGATCATTTTAACGGAACCGGTAAACAAAGTCAATGCCCCCGGGAGATCTTCGGCCGAAAAGCGATAAAAAAACGGCCCTCAAAAAGAAGGCCGTTGAGATCCTGTCCGGTCAGAAACTGGAGATGCCGTAGCTGTTCACCATAGCGTCCAGTTTCATGCCCGCCCGGCACATGGGGCAGTCCCGGCTGGTGCAGCTCATGTAGTCGCTCAGATGGTCCCGGGTGTTGAAGATGCTCAGCACCGGGAAACCCTCGCACTCGTCCACGCTGGCGTAGATGGCGCAGAGCCCTTCGGCGATACCGCCGTAATAGCGGATCGCTTCCAGAGCGCTCTGGGCGGTGAAGCCCGTAGTGATGGAGGCTGCCAGCACGATCACGTGTTTGCCTACGATCATCGGGGCGGTGTTGTCTCTGAAAAGGAGCTGGCTCCCGGATACATGCTCGGGGGTCACGATGTAGATCGTGCGGTGGGTGTTCATGTTGGCCTGGCCGGCCCGGGTGAGCTCACTGGCCATGCAGGCGCCGATCACCTCCGTGCCGTCCAGGCACAGGATCGTGTCGATGATCGTGGTGGTATAGAATTTCCCGCACAGCAGCAGCGCAGCTTCCCTGGCCTCCGACAGACGATGCTTGGTCATGGTCAGGTCGATGTAATAATTGATGTGGCTGTGGTTGGTGGCGAAATGCCCATGGGCGACCCTCAGGGGAAGACCGCTGTAATGGTTCCTGTATTCGATCAGCTGAACGGCCAACTGTATCACCTCTCTCAACGGATTTACGGTCTATTCTATCATCTCGGGACGATTAATTCAAGGAGCTTTAAAAAAATGCCGTCCCCGGTGGGGGACGGTCAAACTGGAGGCGCCATCCAGACTCGAACTGGAGAATAAAGGTTTTGCAGACCTTCGCCTTACCACTTGGCTATGGCGCCGATTTAAAAAATGGAGCGGTAGACGAGGCTCGGACTCGCGACCTCCACCTTGGCAAGGTGGCGCTCTACCAACTGAGCTACTACCGCATGT
>CACZOZ010000399.1:0-14771 GCA_902782865.1 uncultured Eubacteriales bacterium | reverse complement strand
TGGCCCGTACCGGGCTTTTTTGCGCACAACCACCTGGGGCTGACTCTCCTGCAGATGATCCTGGCCGCGGTGGTGATGATCATCAACCACGCTTTTTTCGTGAGCGGCTTCAAGTCCCTCCTTCACAGGTCCCCGAACATGGATACCCTGGTGGCCCTGGGATCATCCGTCTCCTTCGCGTGGAGCACAGCCGTGTTCTTTGAAATGTGCGGCATGGTGACGGGGGGTGCCCCGAACGCCGACCTGATGCCCCTGTATCACGGCCAACTGTACTTTGAATCCGCCGCCATGATCCCGGCGCTGATCACGGTGGGCAAGATGCTGGAAGCCATGTCCAAAGGCAGGACCACCAGCGCCCTCAAGGCCCTGATCCGGATGAAACCGAAAACGGCCGTCGTCATCCGGGACGGCGTGGAGACCCAGGTCCCCGTGGAGGCCCTCGAGCCCGGGGATATCTTTGCCGTGCGGCCGGGCGAGAGCATCCCGGTGGACGGGGTCATCGTGGAAGGCACGAGCGCCGTCAACGAATCGGCGCTGACCGGTGAGTCCATCCCCGTGGATAAAGCGCCCGGCGACACCGTCAGCGCGGCCACCGTCAACCAGGCCGGATACATCCGCTGCCGGGCGACCCGCGTGGGTGAGGACACGACCCTGTCCCAGATCATCCGCATGGTCAGTGACGCCGCCGCCACCAAGGCGCCCATCGCCAGGATCGCGGACAAGGTGTCCGGCATTTTCGTCCCTGCCGTCATCACGATCGCCGTCATCGTCGTCATCGGATGGCTCCTCGCGGGAGAGAGCCTCAGCGGCGCCCTCGCGCGAGGCATTTCGGTGCTGGTCATCTCCTGCCCCTGCGCCCTGGGGCTCGCGACCCCGGTGGCCATCATGGTGGGAAACGGCCTGGGTGCGCGCAGCGGCATCCTGTTCAAAACGAGTGAATCCCTGGAGACCGCGGGCAAAGCCTCCATCATCGCCCTGGACAAGACCGGCACCATCACCCGGGGCACGCCCGAAGTGACCGCCGTGATGCCCGAGGACGGCATCACCGAGGCTCGCCTGATGCGCGCCGCCCTTTCCCTGGAGAACAAGAGCGAGCATCCCCTGGCCCGGGCCGTCACAGCGGAAGGCGAAAAGCGAAAGATGACACCGGAGGCCACGACGGATTTCAAAGCCGTCCCGGGCAACGGGCTGAGCGCCGTCACCGGGGACGGCAAACACCTGTACGGCGGAAACGCGGCCTTTATCGGCGGGATCCTGCCCCTCGGGCAGGATATCCTCAAAAGAGCGGACGCCCTTGCCGCTCAGGGAAAGACGCCCTTGTTCTTTGCCGAGGACAACACCTTTTTGGGACTGATCGCCGTGGCGGACGTGCTGCGCGGTGATTCGAAAGAAGCTGTCCGGGAGCTGAGGAAGCTGGGGCTCGAAGTGGTGATGCTGACCGGTGACAACCGCCGCACGGCGGACGCCATCGGTCGGGAAGCCGGCGTGGACCGGGTGATCGCCGACTTGCTGCCCCAGGACAAGGAAAAGGCCGTGAGGCAGCTGCAGCGGCAGGGAAAAACCATCATGGTGGGCGACGGCATCAACGACGCGCCGGCCCTGACATCCGCGGACATCGGCATCGCCATCGGGGCCGGGACGGATGTGGCCGTGGACAGCGCCGACGTGGTGCTGATGAACAACAGCCTCAAGGACGCCGCCGCCGCGATCCGTCTGAGCCGGTACACCCTTACAAACATCCATGAGAACCTCTTCTGGGCCTTCATTTACAATCTGATCTGCATCCCCCTGGCGGCCGGGCTCTTCGGCTGGAAAATGAGCCCCATGATCGGCGCCGCGGCCATGAGCCTGAGCAGCTTCACCGTGTGCATGAACGCCCTCAGGCTGAACCTGAAGGACATCCGCGACCCCTCCCGGGACCGCGCGCCGCGGAAAAAGAAAGCCCCGGAAAGCAGGACCGCGCGGCCTGTTCCTGAAGAGATAACGGTGCGGGTGGGCGGCATGATGTGCGTGCACTGTGAGAACGCCGTGAAGAACGCCCTTGAAAAGCTCCCCTTCGTGACCGAGGCCGCAGCGGATCACGAAAAAGGCGAAGCGGTGATCCGTCTTAGCGGACCTTTTGACGAGGACGCGGTCCGACAGGCCGTCCAGAGCGAGGATTACGAGTATCTGGGCCGCAAGTGACGACGCGGAGCCCTTCCCCGGGGCCCGGGATCATACGGATTCTCAAAAGAGACAAACGAAATTTTTCTTGTTATTTACGGCCGAATGTGTTACTATATGAAAGCTTAAATAAAGCAAACAACAACTTTGGAGGTGTTACCATGGCTTATCAGATCAGTGACGATTGTATCTCCTGCGGCGCTTGCGCTGCTGAATGCCCCCAGGAAGCCATCAGTGAAGGCGACGGCAAGTTCGTGATCGATGCCGACAAGTGCATCGACTGCGGCTCTTGCGCGGACACCTGCCCGGTCGGCGCTCCCCAGCAGGCATAAGCTTTTGTAAGCCGGTCCCCCCGGGCATCCTGTGCCCGGGGGGATATTTCATATCCGTGAGTTCGATCGCGGGCGGGTCTCCTGACGGCAGCCGGCCGCGGATGGGAGGATGGAGCTTGAACAGACTGATCGATATCCTCGAGAGAAAAATGGGCCGCTTTTACATCAGAGGCCTCATGCAGTATATCTGTTTCGGCATGCTGGGCGTGTTCATATTGGACATGCTGCCCATCGGCTACGGCAGGGTCATGGCTTTCCTGAGCTTTGATCGGGCCATGATCCTGCGAGGCCAGATCTGGCGGCTGTTCACGTTCATTTTCCTGCCGCCCTCCAGCAGTATCATTTTCATCATATTCGCGCTGTACTTCTATTACTTCCTGGGGACCACCCTGGAGCAGCGCTGGGGAAGCCGGCGCTTCAACCTGTACTACCTCTTCGGCATCCTGGGCGGTATCCTGGGGGGCTTCCTGTTCGGATACAACACCAACACCTACCTGAACATGTCCCTCTTCCTGGCTTTCGCCCTGCTGTATCCCGACTATCAGATCCTGCTGTTCTTTATCCTGCCGGTCAAAATGAAGTACATCGCCCTAGCGGACGCCGCCCTGATGACCTACAGCTTCATCATAGGCACCTGGCCCATGCGGGGCTGCATGATCCTGTCCCTGCTCCCGCTGTTCCTGTTTTTCGGGGACACGATGCTCGCGGAAGGAAAACGCATCGTCAGGCAGATCAGATACAAGCTCGGAAAATGATGTCCCGCTCTCCTCAAAGCATCTGCCCCGAACGCTCAAAAGCATTCGGGGCATGTTTTTTATAGAGGCCGATATATTGCACACGGCGGCGCGCCGGACATTATTTGCGCGGCGCGAAGGTGAATGTGACCTCCATGGTCTCGATATGCCCCATGCACTCCAGATCCCTGTTCAGCGGGGTAGCGGAGATCCCCGTCAGGTCCCCGTAAAGCACCCGGGCGTCGGCCTTCGTGACCTTTTTCATATCGACCCACTCGTTGAACAGATTGGTTCGGGTGCATTTGCCGTCGTCGGAACAGGTATAGTTCCTGCCCTTGAGCTTGACCTTTTCCCCGTTGATCCTCACCTCGGTCACGTTGACACACCAGCCCGGGAAAAGCTGCTCGGCATTGGACAGCCCCACAGCGCAGAAAGCCGTATTCTGCGCGAACCCCTGCTGAGTGCCGGTGAAATCCAGCGCCACGGTGTAGACCCCCTCGCCGGTGATCTCCACATCCGTGGGAACGATGCCCGGCGTGATGGCGTCCGGCGTGTAGGTGTCCCCCACACTGTAACTGAGCGCCCAGCCGCCCTCACTGAACATGATCCACGCCACGCAGGTATCATCCGTCACGGGGATGGCGTCCGCACGCAGGGATACTGGGGCCGCGGCGATCGCTTCCTCCACGGCCCGGCGGCCGGCAGCGGCGATCTCAGCGCGATCCCTGCCCTCCTCGGAAGCGGCGTTCCTGCCAAGGTAGATCGCCGCCATCTCCTGATCGGTGATCTTAAGATCCCGCCGGATGAAGAACCCGCTGCAGTCCCACAGGCAGGAAGTAAAGTTCAGAGCGTCACAGCAGTCCAGGAACACCTTGTGATACAGCGCGGCATTGGGCTTCATCACCCCGTCCTCGCCGGGCAGCGCGCCGTATTCGCCGATGACCACACCATAGCCCTGAGCCGTGAAGCGGCTCATCTGGCTGAGGGTCTTGTACATGGCGTCAAGATCCGACGCCGATCCCCACAGCGTGGCCCTCGACGCGGAGGCGGCGCCGCAGTAGCTCCAGGGATCATAGTAGTGCACTGAGACCATCAGCCTGTTTACGGCCGTATCCGCCGGCATTTTGAAACGGCTGTCAAAGGTAGCCTTGATGTTGGTGCCGTATCCTGCGATGAGCAGGAAGCGCTCTGCGTTGTTGCCGCCGCTTTCCCGCACCGTATCCACGAAGGCCTGGTTGACCTCGTTGGTCAGAGCGTAGCGCTTATCGTCAGAAAGATAGGTCTTCACAGAGTCCCGGCAGTAGCACGGGGAATTCTCATCGAACCGCGCCCCCAGCTCCTCGTTGGCGCTCTCGAAGATCACATAGTCGGAATAATCCCGGAAGTACCCGGCGATCTGACGCCACATGCCCTTGTACGCTTCCATGGCGAAAGCGGCAGTCTGATCGTCCTCCGAGCCGAACATGCCCCACCAGCCGCCGTCCCAGTGGTCGTTGATGATGACGTACATGCCGGCGTTCCGGGCGTAATCCACGATCTCGCGGACCCGGGCCAGGTAACTTTCATCCAGGGTACAGTCCTTCATCTCAAAGGGCATCGGGCTGGCGTTGGTCATCCATGCCACGGGAATACGGACCGTATCGAAACCCGCGGCTTTCATAGCCGTGAGCATCGCTTGGGTGGTCACCGGCTGGCCCCAGGATACCTCGTACACTTTGGGATCCCCGCTGTAGCGGCCGCGTGTGGCGTCACAGGCCTCCATGGTGTTGCCCAGATTGATGCCGTTGCCCATGAGGCAGGTGGCCTCCACCGCAGTGAGGGCATGCCGAATCGTGCCGTCATCCCCGGAAGCGCTCTCACCCCATGCCGCGCCCGGGATCAGCATCGAAAGGATCAAAACAGCGCAAAGCACTCGTATCATACCTTTATCCCTCTTGATCGAAGATCAGATAAAAGGACTGCCGTATGGTCCTTTCCGTACGGCAGTCCCGGTCGACTTCAGTTCTGCTGCGTCATGGCCACCAGTTCCTGCTGGGCCTCCCAGCACCGGGCGGCTTCCGCCTCGCACCAGGCCGCGTACTTCTCATAGCCCTTGGCCTTGCATTCGTTGATCATGGTGGTCAGATGAAAGTTGAACTCACCGTCGTTCTTGGCGTAGATGCAGCGCCAGCTGTAGGTCTTCACCGCGTCCATGATGCTCTTGGCCTGGGCCTTGAGCTCCGGATCCATCGCGCCGGCGGAATAAGTCCCCCTGGACAGCATCAGCTTGTAGGGATGCTTCTCCAGGTATTCCTGCAGGGTATCGCAGCCGCTCCAGGCGCACCAGTCCTTCTGGATGTCGGTCATGTCCCCGTTCATGACACTGACCCAGCCCTCTTTGTCCAGAGTCTCGGTCTTTTTGCTGTCCGGGTTCTGCTGGCTGGCAGTGAGGGTCGTATTGTTGATCTGCAGGGCGCCATCGTTGTAGGTGCCGCTCTGGGGGTATTCCTTCCCGGTGCGGGGCCCAACGAGCACGGTGCCGGACATGTCATACTTGGGATCCTTGTTGGTCTTCAGGCCCAGATCGGTAAAGCAGGCACCGCCTTCCTCGTCATAGTCCCAGGTCAGTCCCTTGGGGCCGTACCACATGGTGAGACTGCCTTCGGGCGTGGCCAGGTAGTCGATGATGGCCAGGCACAGTTCGGGATACTCCGCGTCCGCGCCGATGGTCCACACCCGGTTGCCGCCGGCGGTGGACAGCCCGTAGCAGATGGGCGTGGCTTCATCGGGCACCATGGTGCCCATATACCGGCCCGCGGCCATATGATCGGCAGTGTTGTAGGTGGAAGAGCCGGCAAAATTGAAGATGGACCAGAAGGTGCCGCCCGCCTTGACCTTTTCACTCATCTTGTCGAAGGTATTGCTGGAGGAATCGGGATCCAGCAGTCCCTCCCGGTACAGGGCGTTGAAGAAGCGGAGGCATTCGATGTACATCCCGTCCGGCTCCAGGCAGCCCTGGAACTCACCGGTCTCGGTGCTGATGAGGCCCTGCTCGAACTCATCCCAGCCGTAGTAAGCCGTGGCCAGGGATTTGACGTACATCACCATGTTTCCATCCCAGTCCGGCCAGAGGGAGACGGCGTAGGTGGGATTGCCGTTCTCGTCCGCGGGGCAGATCTCCTTCATCTTTTTGAACAGGTCGATCATGCCGTTCAGATCCTTCACGGCAGGATAGCCCAGTTCCTTGTACAGGTCCCATCTTAAGTCCCAGGTGTAGAAGAAGTTCTCATGGCTGCCGGCGTTCAGGGCCACATTGTGCCCGAAGCCGTGTATCTTCCCGTCACCGCTCTTGGCCCTGTTGGCGTTCATGGCCATCTGGTAATTCTCCCAGATATAGGGCGCGTAGTCCTGCACCAGGCCGTCTTCTTCCCAGTCCAGGAGCAGCCCCTGTTTGACCGCTTCCTGGTACTGGTCGCTGTCCGCGCCCCAGACCACGATATCGCCCAGGTTCTTGCTCTCCATCCGGGTGGCGTAGGTACCGTCGGAATCGGGGATGATGTTGATGCGCACATTGAACATGTCCAGCAGCAGATCGGCGCTCCAGTGCCCCTGGATGCCGCTGTAATTGGCCAGCTGGCTGTATACGTTGATGGTGATGGGGTCGCCGTCATAGACACCGATATCGGCCAGTTTGGCGTAGATATCGCTCTCATCCGCGGCAAACGCGCCCGCGAGCCCGGAGAGGAGGAGAAGCACACAGAGACAGGCGATGCACTTTTTCATGGAACGAGCCTCCTTTTGGCGAAAGTCGAACGGGAAACGAAAAGATCAAACGCAAATGATCCGCGATGCCATGATCAGCCCTTGACGGCTCCCAGCATGATGCCCTTGACGAAATACCGCTGCATGAAGGGATACACCAGAAGGATCGGGATGATGCTGACCATGGATACCGTGTACTGGATCACACGCTGGTTCAGCATGTTTTGAGCGGCCTGCTCGCTGATGGCGCCGCCCTGGCTCATCATGGCTCCCAGATTGCTGGAGCTCGTCAGATACACGTACAGCCGATGCTGCAGAGTGTACAGATCAGGCCGGTTGTTCATCAGCAGCAGGGAGTCCTGGAAGGAGTTCCAGTTGCCCACGGCGCCGAAGATGGCGATGGTAGCCAGGATGGGAACACTCAGGGGCAGGATGATGCGCATCCAGACTTTCAGGGTAGACGCGCCGTCGATCACGGCGCTCTCCTCCAGGGATGAGGGGATGGACTCGATATAGGTCTTCACCAGGATGATGTTGTAGGGTGCCACCAGACCGGGGATGATGTAGGCGAGGAAATTGTCCGTCAGGCCCAGCATGAGCATGTTCATGTACCAGGGCACCAGGCCGGCGTTGAAATACATGGTGATCACGAGGAAGCGGTACCAGAATGAGCGCTTCCACATTTTCTGTTTGGTGACCAGATACCCGGCCCAGGCCGAGGTGATCACCATCAGCGCGGTGCCGACGACCGTGCGGGTCACGGTGACGATCACGCTGCTGCCCAGGTCCTGCACGTTTTGAAGCGCCACATAGTTGCTGATCTGCGCGCCGAACACCGCGGTGCCTTCGGCGTTCTTGATCTGCGGGAAGAAATTGATCAGTCCGCTGGTCACCAGATCATTATCCGAAATGGTGTTGATCAGCAGATAATAGAACGGGAATACACAGATCAGCGTGAACAGGCTGAAGAAAATGACCAGCGCCGTGTCGAACACACGGTCCCCGGCGCTCCGTCGGATATGAAGGGGAGCCGCAGTCTCTGTTTTCGTCATAGTCCCGACCCCCTCCCTATATGATGCTGTCCCCGCGGACGGCTTTGGAGATGCCGTTGGCGGTGAACAGAAGAGCGATGCCCACCAGGGATTTGGAGATGCCCACCACGGTGCTCAGCGGGATCTGATCGTTCCCGATGCCGATGTTGTACACATACAGATCCAGCACCTCGATCATGTCCTTGTTCATAGGATTGGAGAACACCAGGTACTGCTCCATGCCGTTGCTCAGGATGCCGCCGATGCTCATCAGCAGCATGACCATATAGGTGGGGATCAGCCCGGGGATGGTGATGTGCCAGATGCAGCGGAAGCGGTTGGCGCCGTCCACCCTGGCAGCCTCATACAATTGCTGATCGATGCCTGCGATGCCGGCGATATACACGATGGCGCTCCAGCCCACGCCCTTCCAGGTGCCCCACAGGAGCATCTTCAGCCAGGTGTGGTCCGGGATCTGCAGATAGTTCGTATTGGCGCCCGTCACGTGCATCACATTGGTCAGGAAGCTGTTGATAAAGCCGTTGGTGGAGAAGATGCAGATGGCGATAGCGTACACCAACACCCAGGAGATGAAATTGGGGATGGTGGTGAAGGTCTGCACGAAGCGCTGGAACCGCGTGCTGCGCACCTCCGCCAGCAGGACCGCGAAGGCGATGGGCAGCCAGGAGGTGGCGATGCCCAGGCCGCTCATGATCAGCGTGTTCCTCAGGACACGCACCAGTTCCTTGGCGTTGGCCGGATCCAGGAACAGGAACCGGAACCACTTGAATCCCACGAAGTTCTCCGCCCCTATACTGCCTCCGGGCGTATAGTCGAAGAAGGCGAAGCGCCAGCCCCAGATGGGCAGATAACTGAAAACGAAAGCAAGCAGGATCACCGGAAGCATCATCAGGAACAGCCGGTACTTTTCGTCCATCTCCATCCTGGCCGCCTTATCCGTTTCCTTCTCGGAGGTCAAGAACGCGATCAGAGCCGTTATCAGGAGCAGCCCCGCGAAGACGCAGAACACATAGAAACCGCCGGGAAGGATCACCCGGATGGTATCCAGCTTGCCCGCTTCCTCACCGTGGGACAGCATATTGCCGTATGCTTTCCTGATCAGCAGCAGCCCTCCGGCCATGACGGGCGAGCCGACCAATGGCAGGATAAGGCCTCGGCGGCACATTTTCCTGTTGCCCAGGCTCATGCACGCACCCACGCCGCAGGCAATCACACCGGCCATGAGCAGGCAGCAGGCGATCATGAGCAGGGTGATATCCGATGTGCGGATCCACTGGGATCTTAGGATGCGGCCCATGCTGTTGGTGATGGTATCGAAGCTGACGCCTGTGGTGAACAGGCTGGTGGATTCATTGATCTTTTCACTGATCCTGCCGGGATTGACCGGCGGAAAGAAAACAGCCAGGCCGGCGATCAGCGCCGCGGATCGGAAGATCCACAGCGGCAGCCGCCGGCCAAGGGACGGCCCCCCCGCATGGATCGTCTTGTGAACGCTTGCTTCCACGTCCGTCTCCTCCTATAACGCACGAAAAGAACAGTCCTGCGGGGAGCGCCCGAAAAAGGGCGCTCCCCGAAAAAACGTATTACCAGCCGCTGACGGTGAAGGTGATGGTGATGGTCTCGTTGGGGCCGGGCACTGTGTAGCCGAAGTCGGCACCGGTGCCGTAGACGTTGATCACGTCGATGCGGGCGTAAGCGCCCTCTTCGATGTTCACATTGGTGTATTCCTGGGTCGCGGCACCGCCGATCTTGATCTTGACACCGTCGATGGTCAGGAAGCCGTCGGCGATCAGCTTGGAGGGGATATCCGTGGACACGAACAGCAGGTTGAATTCCTCCGTCGCGCCGAAGCCCCTCTCGCCTGTGGTGAGGCTGACGGTGTACTCGCCGTCGCCGGTGATCTCCACATCCACGAAGCTGCCGCCCAGATCATCGGAGCCGTCCTCGGTGTCCGGGTTGTCCCAACCGGTCAGGCGGTAGAAGTAAGGATGCTCCGCGTCGTTCATGCCGTAATTGTCGTTCCAGGCGTTGCGGAACACGTAGGTATCCTTGCCCTGCACACCGATGTAAGCATGGAAGCCGGCCTCCTTCAGGGCATTGGCTTCTTCCTCGGTCATGGGCGCCTCCTCACCCTGAGCGATGGGCTTGCCGTAGATGAGCTCGAAGGTCACTTCCACGGTCTTCACGGCGGCGAAGGCTTCCTTATCCACGATGATGGGGGACGCATCCGTCAGATCGCCGTCCGCGCGGCGGGCATCGGCAGGCAGCTCGGTCACCCATTCGTTGTACAGGTTCTCCCGGGTGGTGATGCCGTCATCGGAGGAGGTATACCCCTTGCCGAGCGCGATGGCCTCCCCGTTGACCTTCACTTCGGTAACGTTAATGAAATAGCCGTTGAAGGTCTTCTCGCCGTTGACGATGCCCACGGCGGAGAAAGCCAGGCCCTGGGCCTCTTCTGCGAACTCCAGGCCCACGGTGTAAGTGCCGGCACCGGTGATCTCGGCGTTGACGGCGGTTACACCTTCAGGCGCGTCACCGCCCCAGTACTGGTACGCCCAGTTGGCGTCCGCATACATGAGGTAAGCCGTGTCGGTGACGGGCACCAGGGTGAAGTCGATCTGGACGGACTTCACGGCGCCGAACAGCTCCTTGTCCACGATGATGGGCTTGGCCCCTTCCACTGTGCCGTCGAAAGAATGCGCGTCGGTGGGCAGATCGCTGACCCATTCGTTGTACACGTTCATACGGGTGGTGATGCCGTCATCGGAGGAGGTGTAGCCTTTCTCGAAGGCGATCTCTTCGCCGTTCACGCGGATGGCGTTGATCTTGATCGAAGCGCCGGGATAGGTCTTTTCACCGTTCACGATGCCCAGGGCGGCAAAGGCCAGGCCCTGCGCTTCTTCCGCGAACTCAAGGCCCACGGTGTAATCGCCAAAGCCGTCGATCACGGCGTTCACGGCCGTAACGCCTTCAGGCGCGTCGCCGCTCCAGTACTGGTAAGCCCAGTTGGCATCGGCATACATGATGTAGGCGGTGTCCACGCCGAACTGATGCAGCGTGAAGTCCACTTCCACGCTCTTCACGGCAGCGAAGAGCTCCTTGTCCACGATGACGGGCTTGGCGTCGTCCGTCTTCCCGTCGAAGGATCGGGCATCGGTGGGCACTTCGGTCACCCACTCGTTATAGATGTTCATGCGGGTCACGATCCCGTCATCCGAGGAGGTATAGCCCTTCTCAAAGGCGATCTCTTCCCCGTTCACGCGGATAGCGCTGATCTCGATGGTGTAACCGGGCAGAGCCAGTTCACCGTCCGTGATCCCCACGGCTGTAAAGGCCAGGCCCTGGGCTTCTTCGGCAAACTCCAGGCCCACGGTGTAGGTGCCCGCGCCGGTCACGGCGGCGTTCTTCGCGGTCACGCCCTCCGGGGCTTCACCGCCCCAGTACTGGTAAGCCCAGGCACTGTCGGCGTACATCAGATACGCTTCAGGGCCGGCGGGAGCTTCTTCCGCCACGGCGGGGACGATGCCCGTCAGGCTCACGATCAGAGCCAGGCAGATAAGAACAGCCAGTGTCTTCTTCATGGTTCTTCCTCCTTAATAAATGTTGCATTGGAAACACATCTATCGCTCCCCCCCGTCAGGGCGGGTAAGCTTCCGCGTCACGTCTCCGGGGCGGGTCCCAGAGTCTCCCCCGGGATCAGCACACCTGCAACGGTGATCTTCCGCCTCTCATGGGCATCCGGATCCTCGATGGCTTCCTGCAGGAGCTGAGCCGCTTCCTGCGCCACTCTGGCCGCGTCCTGGCGGTAGGTGGTCAGACGGGGATGGAGCATCTGGGTCATGCGGATGCCGTCATATCCCACCAGGCTCACGTCCCGGGGCACCCTCAGACCCATGCTCTCCAGTGCCTCCAGCGCCCCCAGGCAGCTGAAATCATCCGGGCAGAGGATGCAGCCGGGCTTTTCGCTCCCGGCCATCAGGGCCCTGACCTCAGCCGCGCAGATGTCAGGCGCGTGGAAGCGGCCCTGTCGCACATATTCTGAAGGCACTTTCAGGCCCAGCTCCGCGCAGGCCTTATAGAACCCGGCGGCCCGCTCACGGGTCACCATGCTGTCATCTCCCTGGATGAAGGCCACCCGCCGGTGTCCCTTCTCCCAGACCGCCCGGACGATCTGTTCGACGCTCCCCCGGTTGTCGCACATGACACAGTCGCATCCGTCGTACGCGTGATCGATCACCACCGTGGGCATGCTTCCGGAGGCCAGGCGCATCACGTCGGGAGAATGGAAATCCGCCTGGACCACCACTACGCCGTCCAGATTGCGCCGGCGGGCCCGGTCGTGGTAGTTCCCTTCCTCGCTGTTGGGGAAACGCCGGATGAACGTCAGGTCGTACCCCTTGTTCTCCGCCGCGAAACGGATCTCGTTGAGCAGCAGGCTGAAATACTCATGGTCCATCCTGTCCTCGTACAGGATGCCGATATTGTAGGACCGGCTGGTCTTGAGGGTGCGGGCCGCGGCATTCGGATAATAGCCCATCTCCTTGGCGGTCCTCAGGATAAAGGCGGTATTCTTTTTGCCCGGATCCGCCAGCCCGTTCAGCGCACGGGAGACCGTGGCGGCGGATACCCCGCAGGCCTGAGCGATATCTTTAAGCTTTACCAATCCCGTTCCCCCCGCCGACCAAGCATCGAAGACCGAATACAGCAAATTGCAATCGTTTGCAATCATTATAGAATGCTCCGGAGACTTTGTCAACATGTATATGTTATCCGGCTGCATTTTTATTGTTTAAGCCATAAAAACGAGTTTATTCACGCTTTTCCCGTCCCGAACGGGCCGCTTTTTAAAATTGCAAACGTTTAAATAATTACATACCGGAAACGCACGGGCAGCCGCTTTGCATTGCATGAAGGCCCCGCCGCGGCAAAAAAAGACCCGGGACAGGCCCGGGAAGATCCCTCATACCGCGGCCGCCTGCTCCGGCTGCCTCGGAAATAGGCTCAAAAGGATCCGGTGATGCTTATCAAAACCCCGTGTCATCCCCGTCCGGACAGCCGGCGTCGTCGTCATCGTCGAACAGGCCGGAAATGCCCTTGGGACCGGTACCGTAAGTGGTGCTGCCAAAGAACACGTTGGGAGTGCTGAATCCCGCCGGACTGCCCCCGGCGTCGTAATGATCCATCCCGCCGAACAGGCCCTCTGTGGAAAAGCCCGCGGGGCTCCCGTCGGCGTTGTAATGATCCATCCCGCCGAACAGGCCTTCCATGGAAAAGCCCGCGGGGCTCCCGTCGGCGTTGTAATGATCCATCCCGCCGAACAGACCGGGCAGGCTGTAGCCGACGCGCTTGCCGTTCTCATCATAATGGTCGACACCGCCGAAAATACCGGGCAGGCTGGTCACCCGTTTGCGTCCCATATCCCTTACCTCCCGAAGCAAAAGCGCCCCGCCGGGGAAAACCGCCCGGAAGACGTCAATAGTCATGCGTTGATAACTGTGTTTATTCTATAATAGACAGAATATTAAATTATTACGAATATATTAATTTATATTGCATTTATTTTAATAATATATTAAAATAAGCTGATCCGATGAAACGAGGTGGCTTATGTCCGTCAGAGCGCTCTACGGTGAATACCGGGAAAACAGCACAAAAAGCCTGATCCCTTTGAGCGGCAGCCAGAAAGCCGCTCTGAGCTGGGCCGCCATCGAGGATCATGACACGGTCCTTGAGCTGGACTGCCGGGACACTGCCGCCCTGGGCCTGATCGAGGGCAGCCTGAACACCCAGTGTTTCGGCCTATGCCATGATGAAAAGGAAGCCCGTTACGCCGCCGAGATCCTGGAGAAGAGCGCGTTCGCCGTCGGTTCGGGGGACCGCCTTCCCTACCGTGACAGGACTTTCCATGTGGTATTCAGTGCCCGGAAGGAAATAAAGGATCATTCACCGGAGGAGCTCAGGGAGATCTGCCGCGTGATGCGGCCGGGTGCCCAGCTGGTCATCTCGGGGAGCCTTTTAAAGACCCGTACGCAAAACTGCCGGGCGCTCATGCAGTCCCTGCTGGAGTGCGGATTCAAAAACGTTTCCTGCCGGATCAGCGGGCTGAACCGCGTGATCATCGCGTGGCGGAGACCCGAATTAAAAGGAAAGGCCTGACACGGTCCCACCGGAGACCCTGTTATATACCGCAGCAGCCGCCGGTCCCCGACGGCTGTTGATTTTTTAAAACCACTGTACGGAACAAAAGACCCGCCTGCTCCGTTATATGTTCGATCACTCAAGCAGGCGAAGGAGGTCGTATGGTTCAAAACATCGTCAGAACGCGCACTTCGAGGCAGGGCCGGATCAGGCCCCTTCTCCTCGCGGCGATCTGTTTGCTTTTTCTCCTCCTTTTGGTCCCGGCAGCGGGGCCTGAAGCGAAGGCCGAAGAAACTTTCCCCTATGACGCGATCCACGACGCGCTGACCGGTACCCTCAATGAGGAAGCCGGTGAATTCAGTGCCGCCGCTTTCACGATCCTCGGAAGCGAGGGATCGGGCGACCAGACCACATTGTACCTGAAAGCATCGGCCCTGCGCTACGGCTTTATGGGTGGGTACTGCGTCCCGATCTCCGGCTGGAAGGGCCCCTGCACGGCCGTGGTGATGGATCTGAGAGGGCTGTGGCTGCTCACGGATCTGACCACCATCGAATCCTACAGCGATATCGAAGGCATATTCTCTCCCGAGGCCGCCAAAGCCTTTTTTGAG
>CACZOZ010000398.1:0-3877 GCA_902782865.1 uncultured Eubacteriales bacterium | reverse complement strand
TCACGAAAACCGCCGGAAGGCCGCCGGTTTTCGATTGGATGCCGCCGCGGCGGCAGGCTCCGCGCCCAGGGGAGAAGACTGACGAGAGAGCGGTCAAATGTTGGGGGCCGATCATCTGCGGCCATTCGCGGCAAGTTGGGATCTCGTGAAGCCTTCGCCTCTGGAGAAGGTGGCAGGCGTTAGCCTGACGGATGAGGTCATATATCGTAACGGAACGCGTTGATGCCCATCGTGGGCTGCCCGCCCCGCGACCGAGTCATCCCTGCGGAACTGTCCACATCTGTGATGTGGGTAACAGTTCCCCTGCAAAAGATGCCTGTGAAAGCAAGCTGTAAGCGCCGCTTGAACGGCTGCAGCTTACTGCTGACCGCGTACGGACCGGGAAGGATCTGTTCTGAAGCAAGATCAGATGCGCCGGGGAAAGGCGGGACGCCGGTACGCGGTATCATTGCCGCGGCTGTCGTTTCTTTTCAGCGGGTTCCTGCCTGCCGCAGAACAGATGCTTCCGGGCCGGACACCGTCAGCATGACGGGGTTTGGAGCGGGCAGCCCCCGATGATACGCCATGGTTAGCATGGAGAACGGGGAAGGAACGGACGGAGATCTGTTTGTGAATGAAGCCGCTTCGCTAATGAAGACGCCTGACGGCTAATGAAGTCGCTTCGCTGATGAAGAAAATAGGAATTGGTCTTATAGAATTCCCGGGGACGGTTCTGTTTGGCACATCATTCTTCTTCAACACAGCAAAAAACGGGCTTTCTTCCGGTTCGGCGGTCGAAAGCCCGATGTCCTGCCGATCCCGTTCGGCAGCCCTGCTTTTATTCTTTTGTGAATGTGTCAGGCTCCCTGAGCCCGGTCCCTTTTGATCTTGAGCAGGCTCTCGATCTTGACCGAGAGCACCATCACGTCCAGGGCCATGGTCAGCTCCTCCATGGAGGGGAAGGAGGGGGCGATGCGGATGTTGCTGTCGTTGGGGTCCCTGCCGTAGGGGAAGGTGGCGCCGGCGGGGGTCAGCTCCAGGCCTGCCTTCTTGCAGCGCTCCACGATGCGGGCGGCGCAGCCGGGCAGGGAGTCGAAGGAGATGAAGTAGCCGCCCAGGGGGCTGGTCCAGGAGCAGATCTGAAGATCCCCCAGTTCCTTTTCGAAGGTGTTCTCCACCAGCTCGAACTTGGGCCTGAGGATGGCCGCGTGCTTGCGCATGTGCTCGGTGATGCTGTAGCCGTCCCGGAAGAAGCGCACGTGCCTTAATTGGTTCACCTTGTCGTGCCCGATGGTCTGGATGGACATCTGCTTGCGGATGTCCTCCAGGTTGTTGAGGCTGGTGGCGATGGCCGCCAGGCCCGATCCGGGGAAGGTGATCTTGGAGGTGGACGTGAATTTATAGACCAGGTCGGGATTGCCGGCCTTTTTGCACTCCGCCAGGATCTCGTTGAGGTAGCCCTGCCGGTTGTCGTACAGGTGATGCACGGAATAGGCGTTGTCCCAGTAGATGCGGAAGTCCCTGGCCGCGGGCTTCAAATGGGCGAAGCGGCGCACGGTCTCCGGGGAGTAGGTGATGCCCGTGGGGTTGGAGTACTTGGGCACGCACCAGATGCCCTTGATGGCCGTGTCGGAGGACACCAGGGCTTCCACCGTGTCCATGTTGGGGCCGTCGTCGTTCATGGGCACGTTGATCATCTCGATGCCGAAGTACTCGGTGATGGCGAAGTGCCGGTCATACCCGGGCACCGGGCACAGGAACTTCACCCGGTCCAGCTTGCACCAGGGGGTGGATCCCATGACGCCGTGGGTCATGGACCGGGCGATGGAATCGTACATCACGTTGAGGCTGGAGTTGCCGTAGATCATGATATTGTCCGCCGGCACCTCGATCATCGCGCCCAGGAGCTCCTTGGCCTCCCGGATGCCGCCCAGCACGCCGTAGTTGCGGCAGTCCGTGCCGTCGTCGCAGTGCAGGTCCGCCTCGGAGGACAGCACGTCCATCATGCTCATGGACAGGTCCAGCTGCTCGATGCAGGGCTTGCCCCGCATCATGTTGAGGGAAAGGCTCTTGCGCTGGGTGGTCCGGTACTGCTCCGTGAGTTTTTTTAACGTCGCCTCGATCTCGTCCGAGGTGTATTCCGCGTAAGGTTTCATGGGCGCTCCTTTCAAAAAAAGAAGATCGGTCATTATAGCATTATTTTCGGGCTTTATTTTGCATTTTTATTGTATTCCGGCGGAAAGTCATCAGTTCGCACTCCAGCCGTCCGTTGTACAGCCGGGTCTTCTTCACGGCGCGCGTCCCCATGAGCTTTTCAAGGCCCGGCTCGGCGCAGATCACGCTCAGGGTGCTGCCCGGGTGCCTGTCCATCAGCGCGGGGAAAGCGGCGTAGAGCTTTTCCGCTTCCTTTTTCGTGCCCAGGCGCTCCCCGTAGGGGGGATTGCACAGGAAGTCCGCCCTCTCGGGCAGCTGCAGGTCACGAAGGTCCGCCTGCCATACGCGGATATGTCCCTCCAGGCCGGCCTGCCTGATGTGGCGGCGGCACAGCTCCAGGGCTGTTGGGTCGATATCGCTGCCGGAGATCCCCTTGATCTTTTCCGGATCGAAGGCCGCCCGGGCCCGCTCGCGCTCCAGTTCCACGGCGCTCCTGTCCGTTCCCGGCCAGGCTTCCATGTCAAAGGACCGGGTGAGGCCCGGGGCCCGGCCGCTGATCAGGAAAGCGGCCTCGATGAGGAGGGTGCCCGTGCCGCAGCAGGGATCGTGCAGGGGCATCGTCCCCCGCCACGGGATCATGCGGCACAGCGCTGCGGCCAGGGTCTCCCTTAAGGGGGCCTCTCCGTTCCAGGTGCGGTACCCCCGCTTGTTGAGGGCGTCCCCGCAGGCATCGATGGTCAGCCGGGCCTTGTCCGCGTGCAGGGCGGCGGTGACCCGGAAAGTGGGGCCGGTCTCCGGCAGGACGCGCACCCGGTGGGCGGCCATCAGCTCATCCACGATGGCTTTCTTCACGATCTTCTGGCAGTCCGACGGGCTCATGAGCCGGCTGCGGGCGCAGTGGGCGTTCACCAGGATCTTCCCGTCCGGCGGGATCAGCTGATGCCATGGCGCGCTCCGGGTCAGCTGGAACAGTTCCTCGAAGCTCAGGCATTCCCCCTCCGCCAGGATCACCTGCACCCGGTCGGCGCAGGCCAGATACAGGCAGGCGCGGAACGCGTCGGTCAGCGTGCCGGTGAAGCGCACGCCCCCCGGCTCGGCCTTCGCGTCCTCAAAGCCCAGCTGAAGAAGCTCTTTTTTCACCAGGCCTTCCAGGTTGAAGGTCGCCGTGGCGTACAGCTGCAGGATCCTCTCGCTCATAAATGACCTCCCGGCGGATGATTTGCCCCTTAAGGGTACAGGAAAGCCGGGGAAAATGCAAGCGGTGAGAAAGACCCGAAACAGTTTCGCAGGTATTAAGGATGTATGAAATATCGGCCTGTCCGGGGGATAAACGGCGGCGCGGCCTTGCCCCGAAACGGCTTTCGGTGGTAAGATATCCTTACAAGCAGCGAATACGGGAGGGATCATAACATATGAACAGGAAAATCCTTTCTTCGGCGGTCCTCATTTTAGCGGTCTTTGCGCTCATGGGCGTAACGGCCATGGCGGAGGACGCGGTGAAGATCACCTATGATCTGGAGTACCGGTACGACCTGGCCCAGACCGTGTATGACCTCACCAACGACCTGCGCACCGGGGACAACGCCTGGCTCTGGAACGCGGACGATACCCAAAAGGAGCCTGTGGAAGGCCTGGAGGCTTTCTTTTACGACTACGGCCTGGAGAAGGCGGCCATGGAGCGGGCGGCGGAACTGGCGGTGTTCTACAGCCACACCCGGCCCGACGGCAGCAGCTGCTTCACGGT
>CACZOZ010000397.1:0-5019 GCA_902782865.1 uncultured Eubacteriales bacterium | reverse complement strand
GGATCCCGCAGGATCATGTGCTCATCGAATTTCAGGAAAGTCGGACGGCTTTCCATGTATTTCATGATCTCGTCCATGCGGACGCTTTCTGAAAAGGAGAGAAGCGTGAAGGCGACACCATGCCTCCTGGCTCTTCCGGTGCGGCCGATGCGGTGGAGATAATACTCGTTTTCCTGAGGAAGGTCATAGTTGATCACGGCCTCGACGTCAAAAACATCGATGCCCCGCGCAGCCACATCCGTGCAGACCAGGATGGGGAAGCGGCCTTTCTTGAAATCGGCCATGATGCGGCTGCGCTTGCTCTGGGGGATATCACCGTGGAGCGCTTCGGACTGGTACCCCTGCTTGACCAGGTGATCGTTGAGCCTGCGCGCCATATCTTTGGTGTTGGTGAAGATCATGACGCGGTCATACTCGTTGGAGTCGAGCAGGTACTCCAGCCGCTCCTGCTTCTCCTTTCGTTCCGCGTTGATGACGTACTGGGTGATCTGCGGTTTGTTTTCTTCCGTCGCTTCGATCCTGATATTGACCGGATCGTGCTGATATTTCCAGGAGATCGTCAGCACATCCTGATTGGTCGTCGCGGAAAACATGACGAACTGCCTTGTGGGGGGCACGCTCTCGATCAGTTTCGTCACGTCCTTGATGAAGCCCATATCCAGCATCTCGTCCGCTTCGTCCAGCACGAAGGTATGTACAGCGTTCAGCTGGACGCAGCCGCGGTGCAGCAGATCCAGGAGACGGCCCGGTGTGGCGACGACGATCTGGGGCTTTCTTTTCAGTTTATCGATCTGGCGGGCGATCGGCTGTCCGCCGTAGAGCACGGCGATGCGGACTTCGGGAATGAACAGGGCCAGCTTGGTCAGCTCCTCACCGATCTGCACGGCCAATTCACGTGTCGGGGCCAGCACGACTTCCTGCACTCTGCTGTCCTTAAGGGAGATGTATTCCAGCATGGGGATCCCAAAGGCCAGCGTTTTGCCGGTCCCCGTGGGGGCGATGGCGATGACGTCGTTTCCCGCCATCATGACGGGGATCGTTTCCGCCTGTACGGGGGTCATCTGAGAAAAACCCATTTTGTTGAGAGCGTCCATGATCTCGACGCTCAGATCCATTTCCGAAAAGGCCGTGGCCGGCCTTTGATCGTCATTCATGCGGGGCCTCCTGATCGTTATCATGAAAATTGCTTTGAGATCTTTGGGGCAGGTCTATGAACTGCCTGAAAAGGCTGACAGACATGGTGGAACTGAGCGCGAGCTGCAGTGCGGCGCGTCTCGTGTCATCCCGGTCATTCAGGTCGATATCCCCAAAGAGAAGACTGCAGTGCCGCTGGTTCTCCTCGGCGGTGCTCCGGTAGACTGAAAGAAAATGGGTGTAGATCTCCTTCATATCGCTTTCGGTCATCCTGCCCGGCAGAAGCTGAGGGATATCGGAGATATTGACACTTTCTTTTAAAATACATATTATAAGAAGGCAGGCGAGATGGTGCCTGAAGTAGTGCTTTTTGACGGTCGGCGGCATGATCTTCTGC
This sequence comes from uncultured Eubacteriales bacterium, assembly GCA_902782865.1. Taxonomy (GTDB): domain Bacteria; phylum Bacillota; class Clostridia; order Christensenellales; family Aristaeellaceae; genus RUG756. Next base: position 3,488 of record CACZOZ010000397.1, on the reverse strand, counting down.
TTGATGTAGTTATTGATCATGGCCGGTGTGATGTTTTTTTCTTTGGACGATAGTCCCTCGGGATCCAGATACGTGTTGATCAGCAGCACGATCTGATCCATATACAGCGGAATGGAAGGGAGCTCATCCCATTCCGGGAGCGTGGATGGAATGATGACAGGCATGCCCGTCCGTTCGGGGATCTCCCTGGGGTCTCGGCGTTCTTCATTAACAGATGCGTTCATAAATTCCTCCTTGGGCCGATGTTTACTATAACATAAAGGAATGTTAAAGTCCATATCGATTATATGGTATTCAATACCTGATTGAATGATTTGTGATATTTTGCTATAATATCGTTGAGATCAGATAGGAGGTCGATATGTACAGGATCATTACGGATTCTTCATCCAATTTGTTTTCCCCGGTGCAGGAAGGTGTTGAGATAGGCATCATCCCGATCACCATCGTTGATCCGGACGGGCATGAATTTCCCGCCGTATCCGAAGACATGGAAGGCCTGATCCGGCAGATTTATACCGGCATGCGGAACAAGAAGATGTACCGCACGTCCATGATCAACGCTCAGCAGTATATCGAGCATTTCGAGCCCATCCTGCAGGGAGGAGAGGATATTCTATACGTCGGCATGTCCGGCGGGATCAGCGGCACCTGCGCCGCGGCCCGGACAGCCGCGGAAGAGATGAGGGAAAAATATCCAGACAGGCATGTCCTGGTAGTCGACACACTGTCCGCCGGTCTCGGAGAGGGAATGATCGTCAGGCGGGCCTGCGAACTGAAAAATCAGGGCTGTTCCGTCGAAGAGAACCACCGGATCCTCTTGGAGGACCGTATGCGGCTGTGCCAGCTGTTCACTGTCGACGATCTGACGTACCTGAGCCGCGGCGGGCGTTTATCCAATATCAGTGCCGTGATCGGCACCATTGGGCACATCAAGCCGATCCTTTTCGGCAACGATGAGGGCAAGATCGTGTCGCTGTTCAAAATGGTGGGCAGAAAAAAAGCCATCCAGGCGATAGCGGAGCTCTACTGCCGGACGGCTTTGGATCCTGTCAATGGGAAACTGTGCATCAGCCATGGGGACTGCGAGGCGGACGCGGCCTATCTGACGGAGAGGCTGCAGAAGATGCTTCCCGGGATGCCGCCGCCGGAATGCGCGATCCACGAACCGGGCACGGGGATCCATGTGGGCCCGGGGATGCTGTCACTGTTCTATTTCGGCAGTGACGATTCCTTCAGGAAAAAGAGATCACTGATGGATTATGACCTGGTCGGCTGGCTGAGATCCAAGCTGACAAAGCAGGAATGACTTTAAAGGATCATTTCAGGTCCCGCATGCGGCGCTCGAGCACTTCGGGCGCCGCTACTGTATACCCGAAAAACCCGAGGGCGTCGGAAAGCCCGTAATATACACCGTGACAGTACGCGGTGAGGTCCGCTTTCTCCATCATGATGCGGCCCTTAAAGTCGATCAGATCTTCTCTGACGCCGATGCCGATGATGTTCGCGAGGAACAGATCGTGACTGCCCAGGGGCTGGATCGAAGCGACCCGGCAGTTGAGATACATGGGAGTACCGTCGATGGCCGGGGTGGAAAAAGCTTCGTCTGTCTGAGTGGGATTCAGGGAGCAGAGGGTGAATTTGTCCGTATCCCTGCCGGACTTCACACCGCTCATATCCAGGGCCGGCAGCAGATCCCTTGACACCAGGCTGACCGTGAATTCGCGCCTGCGGGTGAGCAGATCGTAGGAATAACGTTCCTTCCTGATCGATATACTGAGCATCGGCGGTTTTGAGCACACGATGCCGGTCCAGGCTACCGCCAGGGGATTGGGCCTGCCGTTATCATCCGTCACCGTCACGATCACAGCGGGGACCGGCGCCAGAAGGGCTCCGGGGGATACGGAACGATAGTTCATTTTGACCTCCATCCACAGTCATTGGCGGCGCTTCTTCCCGCCAGGATGCCGGACGCGAAAGCAAACATCAGATTGAAACCTCCGCAGTCACCGTCAACGTCCAGGATCTCACCTGCGGCGTAAAGATGACGGTGACGTTTCGACTCGAGAGTATCCCGGTCAAATCCATCGGGATCCGCGCCGCCCCGGATCACCTGAGAGCGTTCCTCGACGACCCCGGTGACGGTCAAACGGATGTTCGTCAGCTTTCCGGCCAGAGCCGGGATATCGATTTTCCCGTCGTCCAGAACAGGGATCATCTGGGCCGGGATCAGTCCCTCCAGCAGGCGTTTTCTGGGAAGAAAGGCGATCCTCGACTTTAGAAGCGCTCCCGCGGCCTGAGGGTCGGGGACCGGGAAAGGCGCCTGCGTCAAATGGAGATGATGGCGCGGTACGATGTCCATGAGCGGGCTGAGATCCACATCGATGAAGGTCTTCCCGTCAAAAGGATAGGAAGCGGCTGACGCCGAGAGCTGCATGGCGCAGATGCCGCTGATGCCCGTATCGGTCAAAAGCAGTTCACCGCGGGCGTATTCGACGGCCTTTCTCTCCCGGAACAGGGTGAGCCCCGCGGGAAAACGCAGTCCCTTCAGTTTGGAAAACGGAAGGCCTGTACAGTTGATGGGGCACAGGGCGGGCAGAAGCTCCGACACGCGATGACCGAGGCCGCCAAGAAGATCATAGGCGTCGTGCCCCAGAGGACCGCCGGCGGGTGAACCTGCCGCGACGATGACCCGGTCGGCTTGGATATCTACTTGGGGCGTCATGACCCGGAAGCCGTCCGCTTCCGGGATGATCTTCTCACACGGACAGTCAGTCATCAGGCGGCCTTGGAGTTCCCTGAGCCTTGAAAGCAGGCATTGGAGCACCGCGGAACTCTGCATCACGCCCGGGTAGAGCCTGCCGTCTTCTTCGGGCTCGCGAAGGATGCTCAATCCTGTTTTTTGAAAGAAGGCGCGCAGATCATCCTGAGAAACGGTGTCAAGCACGGCATGCGCGAGATCCCGGCCGTGATAATAGCAGCGCCCGGTGTTCATGATGTTGCAGCGGCCGTTGCCGCTGGCCAGTATTTTCCGGCCCGGCCTCTGGTGCCTTTCAAGGACCGTGACACGGGCCCCGTTCCCGGCCGCTTCACAGGCCGCGGCCAGCCCCGCCGCGCCGGCACCGATAATGATCACATGCATGGTCTCATTCCTTTTCGCTCAGGATCGAACGGGTCAACTCATGAAACAGGAAAAGGGTGTTGGAGCCGCGCACCGGAAGCGAGAGCCTTTGGGCGTCGGCATACCGGCTGTCGATATACCGGCGCACGGGATCAAAGCCCCTGTGAAGACGGATCATGCCCATCGCGCGGAAAATAACGAGGGGAAAGCCGTCATCGGGCAGTGTATATTCTGTTCCGTCCCCGCTCAGCAGACGCAGATAATGAGCGCACCACAGGCTTTTTTCGCTTCCGTCCGCCGCGGGGAAGGGACCGGGGGCGGGCCGCTTCGGGGGATAATAGGAGATCAGTTTCGGTGTCAGCAGGAG
>CACZOZ010000396.1:0-8444 GCA_902782865.1 uncultured Eubacteriales bacterium | reverse complement strand
TTCCACGGCCGGTCGAAGACCAGCACCTTCAGGCCCGGCAGATGGGAGAAGTATTTGAACGCGAGGGGGGAGTCCTCCACGGCGATGTCGAACCGCATCTTCAGAAAATCCTCCATCGTGAGGCTGAATACGCTGTCTTTCGTGCCGTTTTCCCGGCCGTACTTGTCAAAGCAGTACACCGGCACGTTTTTGAGCCCGTGCCCGTCCAGCCATGCCCTTGACGGCCCGTAGGAAGAAAAGGGGCGCCCGGTGATGACCGATACGCGGTGCCCTTCTTCGATCCAGCCGTTGATGACTTGGGAGGCCCCGGGGGTCTCCTCATAGCTTAAAAGCTCCTCCGGATCGTGGCCCCGCAGGAGCAGGATCTCATACTGCTCATCCGTCAGGCCGAAGGACTTCTGCATATTGAAATAGCGCATGTCCTCATAGGGGACGCGGACGCCGAACAGGCGGCGCGCCAGGGCGGCGAAAGCCCGGCCGGTCTCGCACAGGCAGTCGTCGAAATCCACGTAGATATCCATGGGCGAATGATCTCCTCCGGTGCTTTTACTTTTTCCCGGGCCTCACCGTTTGAGAAAGGCGATGATCCCCTCCGGGATTTCCGGGTTTCTGAAGCTCTCATACCCGATGTCGAGCTGCGTCAGGGCGATGGAGAAGTTCACCGCCATCAGCTCCTCCGGGTCCTCCACGTAGTTCGTGTTGCGGCCCACCACGTCCCAGAAGTCCTCCACCTCATCCACCCGGTAGACTCTCGAGCCGTCCAGGGGGACGATCCCGGAATAGATCCCGGAGAAAAAGGTGTCCCCGGGCTTTTCAAAGACCGAGTCCGTCATAAAGAGCAGATAGCAGTCCTTCTTTTCCCCGCCGATGGTGAACGTGGCGCAGCTGTCGTGGTGCTCCACGTCCGGGTTGGCGATGACGTTTTCGAGGATCTCCTCCGGCACGGGGATGTCCTCATCCAGCACGGTGAAATGGACCAGGGAATACAGCGCCTGCCGGTACTCGGGGAATTTGCGGGACAGGCAGTGGGAGATCTCGTGGGTGACCAGCACCCGGAACGGTTCATCCGGATACTCCGACGCCCTCAGGGTCCGTGCGTTGATGAAGATCGTGCCCCCGCTGGTATACCCGGTGGAGCCGAGAGCCTCCTGCCCCATGGTCTTCACGAAGGTGAGCTCCCCGGGATCGGGCAGCTTCAGGCCGTGCCGCTCCAGCAGATCCTTCAGCCAGGCGAGGGTGTCCAGGACGCGCCGCTCCTCCTCCGGGGTGAAGGGGAGCACCTGATTTTCGGACCAGCGGATATAATCTTCCAGGGTGCCGTCCTTCTTCTGCAGGAAGAAGGCCAGAGCCTTCTTTCTGATCTGCTCGTGGAACAGCGTGCGGCCGCGCATCAGCTGCCGCCCTTCCTCCACGGAAGCGCAGCGCGCCGTGAGGGAGGTGGTCCACACCGTTTCCGTCGGGGCGGTCTCCGCGTATCCCGCGGCCAGGGAGATCAGAAGCGCCAGCACGGCGGTGAGAGCGAGAGCGCGTTTCATATCGTTTTCCTCCTTTGCAGGGGCCCGGGGCCGTCACCGGCCGCGGCGGGCTTTGAGATCATGGAGGGTGAGCCTGATCTCAAGGAGCGCCTCGGACAGGACGTTGACGATAAAAAAGCGGGGATCGGACGGGGACGGCAGGGGCAGCACGGCCCTGAAGCCGGCGGCGCGGGCCAGGCGCAGCGCCCGGTCCATGTGGTAGCCGCTGGTGATCAGCGTGACGGGCTTTTCAGGATCGGTCAGGCGGGCGGTGTTTCTGAAATTTTCTATCGTGTCCGCGGCCCGGTCCTCTTTGATCAGGGCTTCGGGGGGCACCCCGCGCGCGGTCAGGAGGTCCCCCATGACCTGAGCTTCGGTGCGCCCGTCCGGGCCGGGGTTCCCGCCGGTGAGGATGAGGGACGCGCCCGTGTGATCGCTGAGGTATTTCTCCGCCGTGTCCAGCCGGGAGATGAGCTCCCTCACCGGCCGCCCGTTTTCCAGGGCCAGCCCCAGCACGACGGCGTGACGGGTGGGCCCGTCCCGGCGGACCGGGCACGCGGCGCTGACCCTGATCATGAAGAAGAGGATCACCGCCGATATGAGGACCACGCCGGCCCTCAGGCCCCATCCCGCGAATTTGAGCGCGGGGGGATCGGGAAAGGTGAACAGGCCGAAACGGATATCCAGGGCCAGGAGCAGAAAAACGCCGCAGGCGGGGAGCTGATGCCTCATGAGCGCGGCATAGGGCTTTTTGAGCGCGATCCTCCGGATCCGCCGCAGCATGACGGCGGCGTTGACAGCCGTGAGCGCGGCGGACAGCGCGATCAGGATGTTCCCGATGATCCGGTGCACAGGCATGGTCCCAAAACGCCTCCGATCCTTGGCGGTGCCGCTATTCCAGGGTGATCTCGGTGCCCGCGGGCACGATCAGGCGGTTTTCCACGTCGAACTTTTCCGCCTTCTTCTCATCGAACAGGGCGCCGGGGGCCATGTGATAGGGGATCGAGTGCCGGGCGCCGACAGTCTTCGCGCAGGCGGCGGCCTCGTCGATGTCCATGTTGTATTTCCCGTCGCAGACGAAGAAGGCGTAATGGATGTCCCGGTCGGCCAGCTCCTTCATCTGGTCCGTCGTCGAGGTGTCCCCCGTGGCGTAGACGGATACGCCGCCCGAAAGCGTGATCAGCCAGCCCACACAGGACCTGATGTCATGGTTGCGGTTGTTGCCGGCCTGCACGGCTTCCACCGTGGCCCAGCCCAGATCGAAGGTCTTGTACTCGCCCTTCACCAGGGCGTCCGACCAGCGGATGATCTGACAGCCCTCGTTCCTGTTTTTGATCAGGTCCACCTGGTTGTGGTCATAGTGGTCGTGGGAGACCAGGATCAGGTCGGCGCCCAGGTCGTACCCCTCCCCGGCGTAGGGGTCGATATAGATCACTTTGCCTTCCGCGGTGACGACGCGCAGGCTGCCGTGCCCCTGGTACAGGAGCTTGTGCCCGGCGGGGCCTTCCGCCATGGCGGGGACGCAGCCTAAAAGGATCAGGGACAGGATGCCGCACAGCGCTCTTTTCATTTGAGATGCCTCCTTTGGCGTACCGGCAAAATGATCCTGCCGGAGATGGGAAGGTGGACTGTGTGGAACATGATACCACAGAACCGGCCGGAGGGGAACAGAAAAACACGTTCCGTTCAAACGCGGGCGGGCTTTTGAACTTGATAAATGCCATAATTATGGTATAGTGAAACAACGATCGCGTCTGAAACATGGAGGACCTGAAGGAGCTTTTGGGTTAAGGGGGTGACGGGATACGGATCGATTAAGGGGCGTGGTGGAGCGCGTCACCTATCGCAATGAGGAGAACGGGTATTCCGTCATCCGCTGCCGGGTGTCGGGATTTTCGGACCCAGTCACGGCGGTGGGCACGATGCCCGACGTGCACGTGGGGGCCGTCCTGGCCATGAGCGGCACCTGGCGTGTGGACGCAAGATACGGCCGGCAGTTCTCCATCGAGACCTTTGAGGAGACACTGCCCGCCACCGCTTACGGCATCGAGAAATATCTGGGCTCCGGGCTGGTGAAGGGCATCGGCCCGCAGTTCGCCCGGCGCATCGTGCGCGCTTTCGGCGCGGACACCCTGGCCGTGATCGAGGAGCGGCCCGAGGCGCTCCTTGATGTGCCGGGCATCGGGAAGCAGCGGGTGGAGATGATCAAAAAGTCGTGGCAGGAGCAGCGTGAGATCAAGAACATCATGCTGTTCCTGCAGGGGCACGACGTGAGCACGGCCCACGCCACGAGGATCTTCAAACAGTACGGGCCGGCGAGCATCGACGTGGTGAGGGAGAACCCGTACCGCCTGGCCGATGACATCTGGGGCATCGGGTTCAAAACGGCGGATCAGATCGCTCAAAAGCTCGGCTTCGGGAAGGACGATCCCTTCCGGCTGCGCAGCGGCCTTAAATACACGCTCAACTGCCTTTCGGAAGAGGGGCACTGCTATGAGGAGCGCGATCGGCTCCTGGAGGCAGGCGCGAAGCTGCTGGACGCGGATCCTTCCCTGCTGGAGAGCGCGCTGGATCAGATGATCCTGAAGGATGACGTGATCGCCGTGAGGATCCCGGACGGGGAGGCGGCCGCTGTGTATCTCCCGGTCTTTTTCCACGCCGAAAGGGTCACGGCCGCGCGGCTCAAAAAGATCTTTGAGACCCCGCCGGCGCGGCCCGTGCCTCCGACGGCGGGCGAAGGGGCCGGGATCGCGTACGATGAAAAGCAGCTGGAGGCCATCCGCGCGGCGGTGACCCAAAAGGTGATGGTCCTCACCGGCGGCCCGGGCACGGGCAAGAGCACCACCACCCTGGGCATCATCCGCGCTTTGAGGGGCCTGCGGATCCTGTTGGCGGCGCCGACGGGACGCGCGGCGAAGCGCCTGAGCGAGGTGACGGGCCTGGAGGCGAAGACCATCCACCGTCTCCTGGAATTCAAGCCCGCGGAGGGCTACAAGCGCAATGAGAACACGCCGCTGGAGGGGGACGCGCTCATCGTGGACGAGAGCTCCATGACGGACGTGCTGCTCATGAGCGCGCTTTTAAAGGCGGTGCCGGACACCATGCGCGTCATCCTGGTGGGGGACGCGGACCAGCTGCCCTCCGTGGGAGCGGGGAACGTGCTCCGGGATATCATAAGGAGCGGGGCTTTCCCGGTGATCACGCTGACGAAGATCTTCCGCCAGGCCGCCGCCAGCCGGATCATCACCAACGCTCACCGGATCGACCGCGGGGAGTATCCGGACCTGACGAACGCGAAGGGCACGGATTTCTTTTTCCGCGCGGCGGAGGATCCCGACCGGGCGGCGCAGATCATCGTGGACCTGGTGCGGGAAAGGCTCCCCAAATACTACGGCATCGCCCCCGGGCTCATCCAGGTGCTCACGCCCATGCAGCGCGGGGCCGTGGGCGCGGTGAACCTGAACCAGCTTTTGCAGGCGGCGGTCAATCCCTCCCGGGGGGACGGAAAAGAACTGCGCCGGGGCGGCTCCGTGTTCCGGGTGGGGGACAAGGTGATGCAGATCCGGAACGATTACGACAAGGAAGTCTTCAACGGGGATATCGGCACCGTCCTTGACATCGATCCGGAGGCCCGGGCCATGACCGTCCTTTTCGACGGGCGGCAGGTGGGGTATGACGTGAGCGAGCTGGACGAGATCGTGCTGGCCTACGCTACCACCGTGCACAAGGCCCAGGGCGCGGAGTTCCCCGTGGTGGTCATGCCGGTGATGATGACCCACTACGTGATGCTGCAGCGCAATCTTTTATACACGGGCGTCACCCGGGCGAAAAAAGCCCTGGTGCTGGTGGGAGAGAAGAAGGCCGTGGCGCTGTGCGTGAGGAACGTAACGGCCGACCGGCGCAACACGCTGCTTAAAGAGCGCCTGATGGGGAAACGGATCGAGAAGGCGGAGATCCCCGGGGCGTCAGCCCTCCCGATAACAGCGCCGGCCTCCGCGGGCGGAAGGTATATCTGCTTCGACGTGGAGACGCCCAACGCCCTCAACGACCGCATGAGCGCCATCGGCATATCGGTGGTGGAGGACGGGAAGATCACCCGGGAGTTCTTCAGCTATGTGGACCCGGAGGAGCCCTTCGACGCTTTCAACACCGAGCTCACGGGCATCAGCGCCGGGACCGTGGCCGATGCCCCCACCTTCGGGGAGCTGTGGCCCAAGATCCGGGGCCTGATGGAAAGCGGGACCCTGGTGGCGCACAACGCGCCCTTCGACCTGGGGGTGCTCAAAAAATGCCTGAGGGACTACGGCGCCCCCTTCAAGGAGCGGGTGCCGGCCATATGCACGGTGCGCATCGGCAGGCGTGTGCTCCCCGGGATCAGCCATAAGCTCAACGACATGTGTTCCTATTACGGGATCGCCCTGGATCACCACCAGGCGGACAGCGACAGCCGGGCCTGCGCCGAGATCCTGATCCGGTACATGCGCGCCGGGGTGAGGGTGGATGAGTATCAAAGCGTCTGGCGGATGGTTTGACGGGAAATGATCTTGGCAGGCCGGCTGTCAATGGGGTCCTCTCCGATTCAAAAAAGCACAAGGTCGATCGGCCTTGCACTGAAATCCTGAAATAGTGAACAGATGGCGGGATCTAATCTTTTTGGACTTGATCATCCGGCTGCACCATGAAACGACGGAATTCCGCTTCCAATTGTTCCCTATTGGGAAGATAAAGCTGATATTGGCTGACAAATACCTGGTTCGTGATATTTTGCAAGGCATACTGCATGACCAAACGATCACGATTGCTGCCTAAGATGATACCAATAGGTTCTGTGTCACCGGGGGTGTTCATTTCTTCTCGATAATAGTTCAGATAGAAGTTCATTTGCCCAATATCTTCATGCTGGATCTCACCGCGTTTGAGGTCGATCAGAACAAAGCACTTCAAGATCCTGTGGTAGAATACAAGATCGACTGTGTACATTCTCCCCGCTATCGTCATATGCTGCTGGCGGCCGATGTATGCGAAGCCCTTCCCTAATTCCAACAGAAATTGACTCAGATTTCCCACGAGCGCTTCTTCCAGGTCGCCCTCTTTGTAAACGGGCAGCTGCGGTAAACCGGTAAACTCGAATACGTAAGGCTCTCTAAGAATATCCTGCGGCTGTTCAATGATCTGCCCTTCCTGTGCCATTCGGAGCACGGCTTTTTTGTCCGTGCTGAGCGCGATCCGCTGGAACAGCATGCTTTTCATTTGCCGTTTAAGCTCACGAACGCCCCAGCGCTCCTGGGCACATTCTTTTTCATAAAATGAGCGTTCCAGTGGATCTTCCAGCTTCAACAGTTCTACATAATGGCTCCAGGTCAATTGTGCAGACAGTGTCTGCATAATTGGATAGCAGATATAAAGCTTTCGCATCTTGTTTACATTGCTCATTCCAAAGCCGTTTCCATACTTTATCGTTAAGTCTCTTGACAGACGTTTCAACAACTCGGAACCGTATTCCGCCTTCTCAACACCCTTTTGCTCGTATTCAACAATGTTCCGTCCGATTTCCCAGTAGGTTTCCAGAATAGTATGGCTGACAGCATAAGCGACTTGATCGCGCCCGTGCTGCAGCGCCTGACCAATGGAATTCAAAAGCAGGTCATATTGGCCTGACAACTTATCGCCTGTTTTGATGATCTTGCTCATATTTGTTTACCCCCGGTATGCATGGCGCGGCCTTAGGAGAAAAAGCTCTTATATCATTATATCCCGAAGTTCCGTTTGCAGCAATGTCATAATCGTCAAGAGGCTGTACAGTCATATATTCATGAAAGCGGGTGAAAGATCATGCTGTGGGATATCCGGAACGGCCGTGTCCCCCTGGGGGATACTTTCATGAGCTATGTGTCCTTCGGGCGGGGAGAAAAGGCTTTCATCATCCTGCCGGGCCTGAGCGACGGGCTTGCCACGGTGGACGGGAAGGCGCTGCTGCTGGCATGGCCCTACCGGGCGTTTTTTAAGAGATACACCGTTTATATCTTCAGCCGGAAGGAGCGCCTTGAGGAAAACTGCTCCATCCGGGACATGGCGGAGGACCAGGCGGCGGCTCTTTTGGCCCTGGGCATCCAAAAGGCCTCCGTCATGGGCGTTTCCATGGGCGGCATGATCGCCCTCAGCCTCGCTCAAACACATCCGGAGAGAGTGGAGCGGCTGGTGATCGCTCTGTCCGCTCCCCGGGTGAACGATATGATCCGGGACAATGTGACAAAATGGATCGCTTTCGCCGAAAAGGGCGATCACAAAGGGCTCATGATCGATACGGCGGAAAAGAGCTATTCTGAAAGGAAACTCAGATCATACCGGAAACTGTATCCGGTGCTGGGGGCGGTGGGCCGGCCGCGGGACTATATGAGGTTCCTGATCAGCGCCCGGGCCATCCTCAGCTTTGACGCGTACGAGGATCTGGAAAAAATAAAATGCCCCGCGCTCATCATCGGCGGGGCGGAGGACAGGATCGTGGGGATCGGCGCTTCCTATGAGATGCGTGACAGGATCCCGGGCAGTGACCTTTATGTGTACCCGGGCCTGGGGCACGCGGCCTATGAGGAAGCGCCCGATCTCAACGGGCGCGTGCTGAGCTTCCTGGAGGGGGGAGGCGCCTGAGGCCCCGGGTCACTCGATGGGCTCCAGGTACTCCTTGAGGATGTACCCGGCCGTGCCGTCATAATTGCACAGGATGAACCCCTTCTCGTCCCCGAAATCCGGGAAAGCGAACACTTCCGCGCCCAGGGGGACTTTTTTGAGGCGCGCGGAGGATGTGGACCGGTCCTTCCGGAGGGACACGTATTCCTTGCAGTTGACGATCCGCATGTTCGGGCCGAAGTCCCGGTCCAGGGCCACCTCGGGCCAGCCGAATATGTCCTCGAAGGGAGACACGCCGTCGCA
>CACZOZ010000395.1:0-2969 GCA_902782865.1 uncultured Eubacteriales bacterium | reverse complement strand
TGTTGATCTGACCGGTGCGGGGCTGGATATTTTTCGATGCTGGTATGAGTATATATCTTATCGGGATGAAGGTCAACTTGTCCGCCGTTTTTGCCGTTTTTTTCCTGTTTTGCGCGGGGCAGAACTTGAAATCCGTAGTATTCCCGGGCGATATTTGGTACAATGGTCCCACAGGATGATTTTCGCGTTCAAAGGAGGGCTCATATGGGCAATTACCGCAATTTCACCCTGGCGGTCTACTTCGTGGCGCAGGGAACGGCCCGGGCGGAAAGAAACATACTGGAGAAGGATATCCGCTTTTTTGAAAAATATCTGAAGCTGGACAAGGTGTACCTGGAGGCTTTCCGGGGCGGCGTCCTGGCCGACCCGGCAAGGCTGGAGATGTGCGGGAAAGTGTTCGGGGCCCACGGGATCAAAGTCTCCGGCGGGCTCACCACCACCATGCCCTCCCGGGAGTGGGACGCGCCCAAGCAGCGCTTGTTCGACACCCTCTGCTATAACGACCCGGCCATGCTGGCGCGTTTGAGGGAGGTCAGCGCGTACATTGGCGGGCATTTCGACGAGTTCATCATCGACGACTTCTTCTTCACCAACTGCACCTGCGAAGCCTGCCGGGCGGGCCGGGATGAGTATAACATGGCCCACGGCATCACATCCGGCGTTTGGCAGGCCTACCGGTGCGCGCTGATGGAGCGGGTGAGCCGGGACTGTGTCATCGGCCCGGCCAAATTGGCTGACCCGAAGTGCCGTATCACGATCAAGTACCCCAACTGGGCGGAGAGCTACCAGGAGACGGGCTATTCTCCAGCGGGGCAGCGGGATATCTTCGATCAGGTGTACGTGGGCACCGAGGCGCGGGACACCGTCATCACGGATCAGCACCTCCCGCGGTACCTGAGCTTCTCCCTGATGACCTATTTCGAGACCATGTGCCCCGGCCGCTGCGGCGGCGGGTGGTTCGACCCCTTCGATCTTGTCATCACCGAGCAGTATCTGGAACAGGCCTTCCTCACCGCCTTCTCAAAGCCGAAGGAGATCACGCTCTTCTGCTTCCAGGCTCTTCTGGACCATCCCTTCGTGCCGGCTCTGGGCTGGCATCTTGATAAGCTGGACGAGGCGCTGGACCACTGCGGCGCGCCCGTGGGCATCCCGTGCTACCTGCCGGACAACAGCCGGGGCGAGGACAATATCCAGGACTTCCTGGGCATGTGCGGCCTTCCCGTGACGCTGACGCCGTATTTTCCGTCCGACGCGGCCGCCGTCCTGCTGACCCGCGCCTCCGCCTGCGATCCCGATGTGGTGGACCGCCTTGAAAAATACGTCGCCGCCGGGGGCAGGGCCCTGGTCACATCCGGGTTCCTGGAGGAGACCATGGACCGGGGCATCCAAAGGATGACCTCCGTGCGCTTCACCGGGCGCCGCGTCCGCGGGAGGAACTACCGGATCGAGACCGCCCCCCACAGGCGCCTTGAGTTCGTCACAGGGACGGACGATATCGGCATCCCTGTGTGCGAGTTCCGCAACAATTCCACCTGGGCCGTGGTCAAGGCGGCGGACACGGAGGAGAGTTTCGGCCTGCTTTTGAAGGACACTTACGGCCTGGGCGAGATGTGGACCCTCGCCGTGCCGGACAGCTTCCCGGATCTTTACAGGATCCCCGCGGAAGCCCTGACCCGCGTCCGCCGGGAGTTCCCCGCCGCCGGGGCGTACCTTGAGTGCGGCGCGGGGGTGAGCCTCTTCGCCTACGACAACGATGCCCTGATCGTTTACCCCTACGTGACGGCGCGGTCCCGTCCCGGCCGGGCGCGGCTGCATGTGCTGGGCGAGGCGCGGGCCCTGATCATGCCCGCGCGGAAGGACGGGCGCGCCGGGGAGCCGGTGTCAGTCCCGCCCCTGTACGTCAGGGACGGGGAAACGGTGTTCGATATCGCCCTCATGCCGGGCAGGTATGAGGTGTACCGCGTCGAGCGCTGATCACGGCTGAAGCATCATTTTGGGAGGAGATCATCATGGATCAAATGGAGCACCGCCGCGCGAAGGCCAGCCTGACCGTCCTCAGGCCGGACGGCACGCCCGCGGCGAATACCCCCGTCAGGGTGGACCAGACCGGCCATGCTTTCCTTTTCGGCTGCGGCGCCTTTGACTTTGTCGCCCTGATGAAGGTGAGGGACGAGGAAAAAAAGCGCCTCATCCGGGCGCGTCTGGACAAGTGGCTGGCGCTGTTCAATTACGGCACCCTGCCCTTTTACTGGGGCCGGTATGAGCCCGCGGAGGGGCACACGGCTTATGAGGAGACCATGGCCGCGGCCCGCTTCCTGAGTCAGAGGGGCGTCAGGGTCAAGGGCCATCCCCTGTGCTGGCACACGGTGTGCGCGCCCTGGCTCCTTGACTTTTCCGACGAGGAGATCCTGCGCCGCCAGCTGGAGCGCGTCCGCCGGGAAGTGACGGCCTATAAGGACGTCATCGGGCTGTGGGACGTGATCAACGAGGTGGTCATCATGCCCGACTTCGACCGGTACGACAACGCCGTCACCCGTATCTGCCGCCGCCTGGGGCGCGTCGGCCTCACCAAAGAAGTGTTCGCCGCGGCGAAGGCGTGCGATCCGGCGGCCACGCTCCTCATCAACGATTTCAACACGTCCCCGGCCTACGAGCACCTTCTTGAGGATCTCCTGGAGGCGGGGGTGCCCATCGGCGCCATCGGCATCCAGAGCCACCAGCACCAGGGCTACTGGGGCCTGGACAAGCTCCATAATGTGCTGGAGCGCTTCTCCCGCTTCGGCCTGCCCATCCACTTCACGGAGAACACCCTCATATCCGGGGACCTGATGCCGCCCCACATCGTGGACCTCAATGACTGGCAGGTGGACGTATGGCCCAGTACCCCCGAAGGGGAGGAGCGGCAGGCCCGGGAGATCACGGAGATGCTCACCGTGCTGTTCAGCCACCCTCAGGTGGAGGCCTTCACC
>CACZOZ010000394.1:0-2194 GCA_902782865.1 uncultured Eubacteriales bacterium | reverse complement strand
GCCCGGAAAAATGTCCAGTGGACATTTTTCAGCGAGAACGGGCCGGAAGGCCCCCGTCGAACGGGCCGGCAGGCCCCGGGGCTAAGTCAAGGAAAATCAACGCAGAAATGCAGGCAAAGCCGCCGTCACTGCAACGGAGTTTCCAGCCAATTGCGCTTCAGGCATTTTAGAAACACACTCTAGCCTTCCCCTATGGGGAAGGCTTTTGGAGACCGCGCCACTCGCCAACTCAGATTTTGCCGGGATGAATGGAAGGAGCAGGTCTGTTTTGAAAATCAAACTGACACATGAATCATTTCTGTACAAGGTAATCCTTGGCGCGTTGCTGGTCGCCATACTTGCCATGGATATGCTCACCGCCGCCCACTTCCTGGTGATCGGTGCGAAGGACATCATCGAGGATCGAACGCTGAACCTCAATTTTTCGGACGGAAAGCTGTACGCGGCCGCGCTCTTTTTCATCATCGCCCTGTCCCGGGGCATACAGGCCGTGGCGCTGCGCCGGACAGACAGGTGGCTGGCCCTCAAGCATCTGGTGTATTGCGGGCTGACGCTGATCGCGAGCGTCGTTCTGATCGTTGCCGGGGACGACAAAATCGGCTGGCGGATCGCGGGCATGCTGTACCTGGCCGCCGCGGTATTCAGCCGGGTGATCGCGTTCCTCCACACCCGAAAAAAGGCCGGACTCCTCTTGATCCTCCCGCTCCTCGCCGCCCTGCTCTACCCGAAAATCGCCATGGGGTCGTCCCTCGTGCTGATCTTCATCCATACGGTCATCAATATCGTGTCCATGGCCTTTTCCCGGATCCGGGCGGATATCCTCGTGGACATCCTCCGGAAGACCTACGCCGCGGAGATCCTCTTCGGCCTGCTGCTGCTGATCACCGCGTTTTCCATCATCCTGCCCGTGGCGGAACCCGAAATAGGCTCCTTCAAGAACGCCATGTGGTACTGCTTCGCCATCGTCACCACCATCGGCTTCGGCGACATCTCCGCCACCACCGATTTTGGCCGGGTGCTCTCGGTCATACTGGGGGTCTACGGCATCATCGTCGTCGCGTTGATCACATCCATCATCGTCAACTTCTACGGCGAGATGAAGCGCGTGACGTCAGACGAAGGCAAGGAGGCAGAGTAGCATGGGAAAGAATAAGATCAGCATCTTCGACCGCACCGCGGAAAACGACATCCGCTACAGGGGGCCGCTGTCCTACCGCCACCTGCAGATCCTGGCCTGGATCTGCATCGCCTTCAAAATACTGTTCATCCTGACGAACCTGTCCCTGCGCATCAATCCCAGCCAGCCCCAGTGGCTGTACGCCCTGCGGGGTACCTGCGACACTATCGGGGAATTCTCCCTGCCGCTGTTCCTGTTTGCCAACTTTGCCATCATACTGGACGAAAAGAAGAGCTACTGCCAGCAGCTGGTCAAGTTCGCCGGGCTGAGCCTTATGATCGTGCTGCTGTACGAGGTGATCCTCCACCGCTACGTGGCCGGCTTATTCACCGCCGTCACCAACGACCGTTCGGTGGCGATGAACCTCATCGACGAAGGCGTGTACTCGCTCGCCTCCGGCGGCGGGCTGGCCTTCAATATCTTCATCGATATGTTCCTGTGCACGCTGCTCATGTTTTTCATGAACTACGTGCCTACGAGGTTCTTCACCGGGAAAAGGCTCGTGCTGTTCCGCCTTATGGCGCTGCTGCCCATACTGTATGAAGTCGCCTCCCTGGGCGTCCGGCTGGCGGTTTGCCTGGGAAAGCTGCGCCCGCCTGTGTTCGTCTACCCCTTCCTGACCACCAAGCCGGTGATGAGCTTTGTGCTGTTCATACTGCTCGTGTTGTTCGTCAAGCTCCGATGGGTCCGCTTCCGCAGGCGCGGCAAGTCCAGGGAGGCGTATCAGGCGTTCCAGCGCACGAACGTCAACTCCCTGCACTTCTCCATCTACGCTTCAATCATGATCCTGATCACGGGCCTTCTGGACCTCGCCCTGCACATCTTCCTCTCCGCCCTGCTGGCGGTGCTGGGGAAGGGCGCCGCCGAGGCCGGGGCCGTCACCAAGGAGATGATCCTTCAAAGCGGAAAGATCGCCTCCGCCCTGGGCTTCGGGAATCACTTCCTGATGATCCTGATCATCCCGATCATCCTGCTGTTCTCCTACACCAGGACCCACAAGGACCAGATGGGCGACAT
>CACZOZ010000393.1:0-2133 GCA_902782865.1 uncultured Eubacteriales bacterium | reverse complement strand
CAGAAGTGGAACGGCTTCTCCCAGCACATCGCGGCGGTGGTGTCCAGCAATATCGACGTGGTGGCGCTGACGCTGTTCTCCACGCTGGGCAACGTGTCCGTCTACAGCGTGTATTTCAATGTGACCTACGGGGTGGAAGAGCTGGTGATGACGGCCACCACGGGGCTGGAATCCCTCTTCGGCAACATGATCGCGAAAAACGAGAAGCAGAAGCTGATGAGGACCTTCAGCGCCGTGGAGTGGATCATGCACGCGGGGGTGACGCTGATCTTCACCATCGCGGCCATCACCATCGTGCCCTTCGTGAGGGTGTACACCAGCGGGATCACGGACGCGGAGTACATCGTGCCCCTGTTCGCCGTATCCATCGTGCTGGCCTACGGGATGCAGTGCCTGCGGGTGCCCTATTTCCGCATGATCAAGGCGGCGGGCCACTTTAAGGAGACCCAGAACGGCGCCTATATCTCCACGATCATCAATATCGCCCTCACGGTGCCCCTGGTGATCTTTTTCGGCCTGAAGGGCGCCGCCGTGGGCACTTTCGCCGCCATGCTGTACCACACCTGCTATTTTGCCCTGTACCTGAGGAAGAATATCCTGGACAGGCCATTTTGGCATTTCGCCAAATACATGCTCACGGACGCCGTGACGGCGGGCGCGGCCTGGTGGCTCACCCGGGGCTTTGAGATGAGCGCGGTGGGCTACGGCGCCTGGTGTGTCCTGGCCCTGAAGGTGACCGGCGTCACGTTCCTGGTGTGCGCGGCGGTCAACTTCCTGGTGTACAGGAAAGAGATCGCGGGCCTGATGGAGTTCTTCAGGCACCGCAGGAAATAAGGCACGGAGGGACCATGAGCACAAAAGGGCACCTGTTCGCCCGGGGGATGCGGGACGGGATCCCCGTGGGCCTGGGATACCTGGCGGTGGGGTTTTCCCTGGGGATCACCGCCAAGGCCGCCGGGCTGGACGCATTGCAGGGCTTTTTCGCCAGCCTGTTCACCATCGCCTCCGCCGGGGAATACGCCGGGTTCCGGGTCATCGCGGCCCAGGGCGCCTACCTGGAGATGGCCCTGGTGATCCTGGTGGCCAACTGCCGGTACCTGCTGATGAGCTGCGCCCTGAGCCAGAGGGTGCGGCCCGGGACCGGGAGCCTTGACCGGCTGGGGATGGGCATGTTCATCACCGATGAGCTCTTCGCCCTGAACATCGCCGGTGAGGGGCCCGCTGAGCCCCTGTACGCCTACGGCGCGGCGCTGACCAGCGTGCTGCCCTGGGCGGCGGGGACCGCGCTGGGGATCGTTTCCGGCAGCCTTCTGCCCGCGGCCATCGTCAATGCCCTGAGCGTGGCGCTCTACGGCATGTTCCTGGCCATCATCATCCCTCCCGCCCGGAAGAACAGGGTGATCCTGGGCACGGTGCTCATATCTTTCCTGATCAGTTTTCTGTGGTCCCGGATACCGTTTTTCGCTTCCGTCGGGGAGGGCTTCAGGATCATCCTGCTGACCGCGGTGATCGCCGGCGCCGCCGCCGTCCTGTTCCCGGTAAAGGAGGGCGCGTAAATGAGCAGCTGGATCTATATCCTGATCATGGCGGGCGTCACGTTCCTCATACGGGTGCTGCCCATGACGCTGATCCGCCGGCCCATCAAGAACCGGTTTTTGAGATCGTTCCTGTTCTATGTGCCCTATGTGACCCTGGCCGTGATGACGGTGCCCGCCATCGTGGAGTCGGCCGGGGCGCCCGTCGCGGGCGCGGCCGCCCTCATCGTGGGGATCGTGCTGGCCTGGGTGGGAGCGGGGCTGTTCCCCACCGCCGTGGCCTGCTGCCTGGTGGTGCTGCTCTCTCAGATCCTGTAAAAAGGGACAGAAAAAAAGATCAGGGGCCGCGTGGTCCCTGGTTTTGTATAGGTTAGAAATGTGACGGATCTTCAGACCGGTCTCCTGTAAATATCGCTCCTGTGGCCGATCGAAAGAGCGAGGATGACCAGTTTATCATCCTCGATCAGGCAGATGAGACGATAATCCCCGATCCGATACCGCCACTGCCCGCTTCGGTCGGCAGTCAGTCCCTTTCCGTGTGCTCTGGGATCTGTACAGTCAACAAGGTTTTTCTCGATCCAGGCTTTGATCATTCTTT
>CACZOZ010000392.1:0-3980 GCA_902782865.1 uncultured Eubacteriales bacterium | reverse complement strand
GCCTGATTATACATGATCAGGCAAAATCCCGCGGCGAGAAGAAAAACAGTGCCCAGGATCAGGGTGCGGGGCTTCGGACGCGTCCGCCGTGCTTCCTTCTCAAGCTTGTAGTCCAGATAACGCTGATGCTTCTCCGCTTTTCCGAAGGGCGTGAAAAGCACTTTGAGGCTCTTCACCCCGTAGGAAAAGATGTCGAAGGTCCCGCCGTAGGCGCAGAAAGCCAGGAGACCGAAACAGAAGAGAAAAACGCCCGGCACAAAAAACGCGTCACACAGAGCGCTGTAGATCTCCGCTTTGTCCCCAAGGGTAAATACGCCGCGGCTGACGGCGACGGCCGCGAAGACGGCCAGGCCGGCGCCGAGCTCGATCAGCCATGGAAGCAGTTTCTTTTTCAATCGTTATCGCACCCCGTTCTTAAATGACAGTCCCCGGCGGAGATCATTTTCAGATCCCTGCCGGGGAAGATGTATCCTTGTCGGATCATTCACCGAGCTCTTTCTTATACGCTTCGAACTCGGCATCGTTGCATCGGATGAAATGGCCCGGCCTTATCTCCCGCAGCGTGGGCGGATCCTTGGAATAATCGTGGGCTTTATGCGGATCGTACTCGATGCGCTTACGGTGTTTCTCATGATGAGGATCCGGATAAGGGATCGCGCTGAGCAGCGACCTGGTGTAAGGATGCAGGGGATGCTCGAACAGTTCATCCGAGGCGGCCAGCTCCACCAGATGCCCGTAATACATCACGCCGATGCGGTCGGAGAAATACTTGACCACGCTCAGATTATGAGCGATGAACATGATGGTAAGGCCCATCCTGTTGCGCAGATCGTTGAGCAGATTGATCACCTGGGCCTGAATAGACACGTCCAGAGCGGAGATCGGCTCGTCGGCGATGATCAGATCGGGCTGCAGCACGATGGCGCGGGCGATGCCGATGCGCTGGCGCTGTCCGCCGGAAAACTCATGCGGATACCGCGCCGCGTGCTCCCGGACCAGGCCCACCAGGTCAAGCACTTCGTACACCTTTTCGTCGATATACTTCTCATCCTTGATCCCGCGGATCTTGAGACCCTCGGCGATGATCTCCCGCACGGTCATGCGGGGATTGATCGACGCGATGGGGTCCTGGAAGATCATCTGCATCTTGGTCATGATGTTGTCCTTCGCAGCGACCTTCATGTCCATCTCATACCGGGCCCTGCGCGCTTCCGCCGCGGCGCCGGTCAGCGTTTTCATATCCTCGTTGTAGCGGGCCGTCAGTTCCGCTTTGCGCTTCTCCCGGTACTTCTCGACGCATTTGCTTTTTTCAACGGAGGACTCCAGCGCGTTGGTCTTCGCGTCGCGGATCTTCTGAGCCAGTTCTTTTTTCATCCCGCCCAGCTTCTTCTCATATTCGGCTGTCAGCTCGCTCTTCCGCGCGGGCTCGGCGGCGATCTTTACCTTCAGCTGCGCTTCCATACGCTTTTTCTGCGCGATGAGATCGTTGCGCAGGCTGCGGATGAGCACCGGAAGGCCGTTCTGGTTGGAGGAGATCCTCAGGCCCTCGAAGTACACATTGCCTTCCGTGGGGTCGTACAGGTTGATGATCGTGCGGCCTGTGGTGGTCTTCCCGCAGCCGGACTCCCCTACCAGGCCGAAAACTTCGCCCTTTTTGATATAGAAGCTCACGTCATCCACGGCCTTGTTGATATACGAGCCGGAACGGAAGTACTGTTTGAGGTGTTCCACGCGCAGAAGGATATCGGGATCCTCCTCGATGCCGGCGTGCTCAAGCCGGGCCAGGGTGACCTTGCTGACGATCCTGTCGATCACGCCGGAAATGATGATGAGCAGGATGCCGATGGCCCAAAGCCAGATGATGTTGGCGCACAGGAACCACAGCATCCGGAAAATGCCCAGCTCATTATTCTGATCGGACACCGCCACCACCATCGTTTTTGCGAAAACGGTCATGGCCCCGTCCGTGCTGTTTTCCTGCGCTTTCGCGTCAGCGGCGCGCACTTCCTTCATCAGCGTATTGATCGAGCCGTCAAAGGCGGGATCATTGATCATCTCATAAGTTTTGTTGACGAAAACATCCTTGAAAGGCTTTTCTCCGGAGTATTTCTCAAGGATCGCCGTGTACAGGGTCTCATAGTATCCGCGCACATCCGCCTGGCCGCCGGCAACGGTCTTTCTCAGCTCGTCCGCGTATTTATCCCGGATATCCTCAGCCTCTTCCCTTTCCTGGGCCTGGACACGGGAGAGCGCGCTGTCATAACGGGCTTTATCCAGATCGTTGACATATCCCTTGACATCGGTCACGTTATTGCCCGCGGCGATATCTTCCCTGACCATCGCCGCTACTGTCTCGACGAATTCCAGATAGGTACCGGCTCCTTCGCCCCAGGCTTCCGCATACTTGTCATAGGCGGCCCGGACCTCAGGTTCCACGGAGGCGGCCTGCAGCTTGGCAAGCTTTCCCTTGCCCGCGGCCGGCTTCGCGACACCGTCAAGATACTCGAAAGTCTCCTTCAGCAGCCTGGTCTCACGGCCGCTCTCCAGCTGGTCGAAAAACGTGAGAAATCCTTCGGCCTGCTCCTTCGTGATGCCGTCCGCGTATTCTTTATAGAAAGCCTCCGTATTGTCCCGTATGATGGCTTCCTCGCCCGTCCGGAGTTTGCTTTCCCAGGCGGTGAAAAATGTCCTGGCGCGGTCCTGCCGCAGGGAATCCTGCAGCTTCCTAGTATCGGCCGCGTCGATGAGAGCGTTGTAATACTGATGGTCAAAACTCACCCGGTCGACGATGTTCTGCCGGATCCCGCCCTTGCTCAGCCAGTTCTTCATCGTATTCCAGGGCCCGCCGCTGGTCGCCAGGCTGTAGATGGTCACGCCGACCGCCAGAGCGATGAGGACCCAGCCGATGATCTTCAGCACCGTTGCCAGTCGTTTTGCTGCTTTCATGCCTCGGTGCCTCCTTTCACGGCTTCTTTCATTTCTCTTTCTTTCTGGGCTTCCTGCATCCGACGGATGCGGTCGGTCACGATGGCAGGCGGCTCCACATGCGGCGCATCGGGATGCAGGAGCCAGGTAGCCGCCCAGTGAGTGGGACTGATCCGGAACACCGGGGGCTGTTCCTCAAAGTCGATCTGCATGGCGTACTTGTTCCGCGCGGCGAAAGCGTCGCCCTGGGGCGGCAGGATCATATCCGGCGGCGTGCCGGGGATGGCTTCCAGTTTTTCCTTGGTCTCCAGATCGGGCATGGAGGACAGAAGAGCCCAGGTGTAGGGATGCCTGGGATCATAGAACACGTCGTCAGCCGTACCGTACTCAACGATCTTGCCGGCGTACATGATCGCGATCTTATCCGCCATGTTGGCCACGACGCCCAGATCGTGAGTGATGAAGATGACGCTCAGGCGGCGTTCTTTCTTCAAACGGTTGATCAGCTCCAGGATCTGGGCCTGGATGGTCACGTCCAGAGCGGTGGTGGGCTCATCGCAGATGAGGATGTCCGGGTTGGCGGACAGCGCGATCGCGATAACGATGCGCTGACGCATGCCGCCGGAGAACTCAAAGGGATACTGACGGTAGCGCTTGTGCGGCTCCGGGATGCCCACTTCCTTCATCAGTTCGATGGCCCGGTGACGCGCCATGCCCTGGGAAAGCTTGAAAGCGTAATCCTCCGCCCGCGCTTTCAGGTAGTCGATCATATCCTCGGCGCGCTTGTCATATCCGCCGGCGGGGCCCGACGCGATCTGGCTCTCATAGTGCTTTACAAGATTCGAGACCTGATCGGTGAGGCTCTTTTGGACAGCATCGATGTCGATCAGGTTCATGGGGATCACGGAAGGCGGTGTCTTGCCCCGGGCCTTATCCCGCTCGAATCTCTCCGTGTCCTTCTTGTAGCGGGCCTCCTCACGGGGATTCTGCCTGAAGGCTCTGAAATACCGTTCCAGCAGAGCTTTGACGCCGCTCCTGTATACGTAGGCCTGATT
>CACZOZ010000391.1:0-2532 GCA_902782865.1 uncultured Eubacteriales bacterium | reverse complement strand
TGTTCTGGGTGAAGAGTACACCCGTGAAGATCAGGAGCGCGACTCCGAGCGCATTTCCCAGCTGCTGCGCGTGATGACCGCCGTGAGCTTCAAGCTGAACCTGGGCAGCACCAACCTGCGCAAGGACCACGACCGGGTGTCCGACTGGGTGTTCGACAAGGAGCCCGACTTCAAGGCCTTCGAGGAAGGCACCGTCAAGCTGGACCGTGAGGACTGGGAGAAGTCCCTGGATATGTGGTATGAGGCCATGGGCTGGGACAAGGAGACCGGTATCCCCACCAGGGCGACCCTGGAGAAGTTCGGCCTGCATGACTGCGCCGCCAAGCTGGAAGAGCTGGGCCTCATCTGATCTTAAGATCGTGTACAAATGTGAACAAACCGTAAACTTTGCCTGCACAGGGAAACCTGTGCAGGACTTTTTTGCGCCTTTCAGAATCTTATACACAGAACAACGCGAAAGGAGAGATGCACATGGCATTGTTCGGAAGAAGGAAACCCGGTTTCTCCAAGGAAGTGGAACTGAAGCCCAGCGAGATCCCCGGAGAATTCAGTGACGCGCTGGACCCGGCAGTAAATAAAGAGCTGGACAATCCCAAGCTTGAAAAGAAAGAACTGCAGGAGGCGGCCGAAAGCGTCATGAACGGGCAGGAGCCCAAGAAGGACATTTTCGACTACATGCAGTCCCTGCCGGAAGTGAACGATCCCTTCCCCCCCTCCGCTCCGGAGCCGGAAGCGCCCCCGGAGCCGGTCAAGACCAAGGCCCAGCTGCTGGCGGATTTCATCCGCGCCCGCAGCAGGGGCGGCATCATCACCCCCAAAGCGCAGATCCTCAAGGACGAGGAGGGCGACGCGGAAGCCCTGATCGCCGAGATGCTCGCCGACGAGAGCTGCAAGGACATCCTCACCGTCCAGGGCGGCAAGGACCTCTACTTCTACTCCGATGAGGTGATGGCCCACAACTACGCGAAGATCGCCATGCTGACCCTGGAAAAGGACGACGCCCGCACGGTGGCGGAGATGGTGCGGTTCAACTGCAAGGCCTTCCCCACCCCCACCCCCGTCTACTACTTCGCCCGGTCCCCCTTCTACCTGGACAAGGAGAAGATGAAGACCGTCATCGCCCAGATGAAGACCGACCCCAACTACGCGGACATCAAGGAGTGCGCGGCCGCCTGCAACGGCGAACCCTACCTGTACGCCGAGGGCCTGATGAGCGAGAAGTACGCCAAAGCCCTGGCCAACGGCGCCGAGATGCACGAAGCGGACGAGTAGACCTGAAAAAAGCAAAAACCCCAAAAAAACACGGCCGGCTGCCCTGAGGGCAGCCGGCCGCTTCATATCCGGGGAACGGGACGAGGCGGCCCCAAGCCGATCACGTGCCGCGGCATCCGCCCCGATGACATGTGAGAGCGCGCAAAACGGACATGAAAAGGGCCGCCCATGAAGGGCGGCCCGGATCATCAGGGAAAACAGTCGTTCTGTGGTCGATGGGATCGCCGCTTCTGCGCTTACTGGCCCACCACGATCATGCGGCCCTGGCCGTAGGGATCGTCGTATTCCGCGCCGACTTCGCCGCCCAGGGTGCCGGTGATGTAGTCGATCAGCACCTGGTTGTCCAGCTTGACGGACTCCTGCAGCACCGTGCAGCCCTTGAACATGGTATAGCCGTCGCCGTTGTTGAGCAGCTGATAGTCGTGGGAAGCGACCTTATAGAGCTTTTCGGGATCCAGGGGCTCACCACCCACCAGCACGTTGCGGATGCGGCGCTCCATGGAATCATCCACATGGTCGAACATCTTGCTCTCATTCTCCACACAGGGAGTGGGGATAGTGGGATCCACCTCGTAGGTCAGGCCCGCCACATGGTCGAAGCCGCCGAACTCACCGGGCAGGGCGTGCACGGACCACTCCAGCGCGTCCAGCACCTGCTGGCCGGTGATCTCGATCACGGTGAGGCTGTTGCCGAAGGGATGGACACGGAGGATGTCGTTGAGGGTCAGGTCACCGGCGTTAAGGCTCACGCGGATGCCGCCGCCGTTCACGAAGGCGATATCGGCGTCGCCCGACTGATCCAGGTACGCGTCGGCGCACAGGTCGCCCAGGTTGGTCTCGGTGCGGCGGATGATGCGGATGGGTTTGCCGTCCTCGGTGGTCTGCACCGGGTCATTGATCACCAGGTCCACGCTGGTCTTGGCGACCACTTCGGCCAGCTTGGCGTTGAGCACTTCGCTCGCCGCGGCGACAGCCTCGGAACCGGTGTTGTTCAGGCCCAGCAGCTTGGGAGCGGCGATGTTCACATCCCAGGAGTAGAGCTCGGTGGAGAAGCTGCCGTCGGTGGTGACGGTCAGCACACCGATGTTCGCCATCTTGGTACCGCAGCCGGAGCGGACCACGTCCTCGCCGTCCTTGTTCTTCATGATGACCTGGTCGGTATCATGGCTGTGGCCGTCCAGCCAGGCATTGATGCCGTTGGTGTGGGAGATCACGTCGCTGTACATCCAGGGGGAGCACTCGGCCTCGTTGCCCAGGTGG
>CACZOZ010000390.1:0-2972 GCA_902782865.1 uncultured Eubacteriales bacterium | reverse complement strand
CCTGTCCGCGGGGATAATGTAGCACTTATCCCGGGGCCTATCACGGAAAAAAAGCTGCGAACTGATCAAAAACCGTTCATTCCGGGTCAAAAAAACTGATCTGGGGATGCTTTTCCGGCAGTTCCGCCATATACCGGAAGATCTCGTCCGGGTCGTGGAGCACCCCACGCTTTTCACAGAAGCGGCGGAACAGCGCCATCAGCCGTTTACTGTCCGGGCTGGGCACCAGATACGCGTTCCCGTAAGCGCGGATGTATTTTTCCTTCAGCCCGGGGAAGTGCCTGTCCAGGGCGGCGTAAAAGTACTCCCGGTCCCCTTCCCGCAGGGTGAGGCCCATGTCGAAGCAGAGGATCCCCCGGACCCCCGCCGCCGCGCAGGCCTCGAGGATCGGCAGGATGTTCTCCTCCGTGTCGTTGATAAAGGGCAGCACCGGCGTGAGCCACACCACCGCGGGGATGCCCCGGGAGATCACTTCCCCCAGCACTTCAAGGCGCCTTTGGGTATCGCACACGTTCGGCTCCACGACGCGGCACAGTTCCCTGTCCCAGGTGGTCAGGGTCATCTGCACCACGCATTTGGCCTCCCGGTCGATCGCCTCCAGCAGGTCCAGGTCCCTCAGGATCAGGTCCGACTTGGTCTGCACCGCCGCCCCGAAGCCGTGCCGCAGGATGATCTCAAGGCATCTCCTTGTCAGCTCCAGGTCCTTTTCGCAGGGCATGTAGGGGTCGGACATGGACCCCGTGCCGATCATCGCCCTGCGGCGCATGCTCCCGAGCGCCTTATCCAACAGGTCCGGCGCGTTGATCTTGACCTCGATGTCCTCGAAGGCATGGGTGAACTGATAGCAGCGGCTGCGGCTGTCGCAGTAGATGCAGCCGTGGGCGCAGCCCCGGTAGATGTTCATCCCGTAACGGCCCTTCCCGCCGGTCAGGATCCCTTTCGCTTCCACAAAATGCATGTCTGATATCCCCGGCCTTCGCTTGTTTTCGTTCCGGAACTATGATAGCATAAAGGCCGCCGCCGGGCAAACCCGGCGTGACGGGGAGATCTTCGGATGAGCGTGACGATCGATAAAAAAGGATTCAACCGGGAGCTGAGGACCCTGGCCCTGCCCATCGCCCTGCAGCACCTGATGCTGGCGGCCGTGGCGGCGGCGGACGCGCTGATGCTGGGCCGCGTGGCGCAGGACCAGATGACCGCCGTGTCCCTGGCCACCCAGATCCAGTTCGTGCAGAACATGTTCCTCACCGCGGTCACCGGGGCCGGGGCCATCCTGGGCGCCCAGTACTGGGGCAAAAAGGACCGCGCCGCCCTGGAAGATATCTTCAGCCTCACGCTGCGCTGGTCCGGCATCATATGCCTGATGTTCTTCCTGGCGTGTGAGTTCGTGCCCGGCACCCTGATGCGCCTGTTCACCCACGATAAGGACCTGATAATCATCGGCGGCGGATACCTGAGGATCGCCGGCTGGAGCTATCTCATCACGGGCGTGTCCCAGTGCTGCCTGACCGTGATGAAGGTCACCGGACGGGTGCGGCCCGGGGCGGTGATCAGCACCCTGGCCGTGGTGCTCAACGTGCTTTTCAACGCGGTGTTCATTTTCGGTCTCCTGGGCGCGCCGGGGATGGACGCCCGGGGCGCGGCCCTGGCCACGGTGCTGGCCCGGGTGATCGAGCTGACGGCGTGCCTCGTCCTCACGGCCCGGCCGGGCTGGGTGAAGCCGGCGCTCTCAAGGTTCTTCCGCCTGCCCCGGCAGCTGGCGCGGGACCTGATGCGCCAGTTCCTTCCCCTGCTGGGCGGCGCGCTGTGCTGGGGCGTGGGCTTCACCTCCTACACCGCGGTGATCGGGCACATGGGCACGGACCCGGCGGCGGCCAATTCCGTGGCGGCGGTGGTGCGGGACCTGATCTGCTGCGCCTGCCAGGGCGTGGGCATCGCCGCGGGGATCATGGTGGGCAACCAGCTGGGGGCCGGGAATCGGGAGATGGGAAAGGCCTACGGCATCCGGCTCAAGAACATCTCCTGGGTGATCGGCTTTATATCCACGTTCGTCGCCCTGACCGTGACGCCCCTGGTGGTGCGGATGGTGATCCTGACCGACGCGGCACGGACGTATCTTACGGGCATGATGGTCATCATGGCGGTGTACATGATCGGCCGCAGCGTGAACACCGTCACCATCAACGGCGTGCTGGCCGGGGGCGGGGACACGCTCTTTGACGTGTACAGCCTCATCGTGAGCATGTGGTGCGTCGCCGTCCCCCTGGCGTTCCTGGGGGCCTTCGTGTTCCACTGGCATCCCCTGGCGGTGTACGCCTGCACCTGCGTGGACGAGGTGGGCAAGATCCCCTGGGTGATGGCGCGCTTCCGCAAGTATAAATGGGTGCGGGACCTGACCCGCAGCGAGGAAGAGCTGCGGACATGACGGGGCAGAGGCCGGGAAGGGGCAGGGGTAGAGGCCAGGACCCATGGCCCCGGCCAATGAAGACGCCCGGGCGCCGACGGCGCAATGAAGCCGCCCGGATCCATGCCAAGGCCGGATCGGGGCTAATGAAGCCGCTCCGCTAATGAAGACGCCCTGACGGGCTAATGAAGAAATTCGATATGGTTCATCCTCACAGACCCTTATCCGGACGCCGTCGGCGTGATCGGATAAGGTCTTTTTCTGTGACGAGCCGCATGGATACGCTTCGCAGGCTTCCCGCCCCAATGCGCGTCATCCTTGCGGAACTGTCCAAATCTTTGATCAGGGTAGCAGTTCCCATGCAAAAGCCGCCCGTGAAAGCAAGCATAAGCGCCGCTCGAACGGCTGCGGCATACTGCAGGGGATACGGATCCGGATGGATCTCGACCGCGGCAGGCAGGAACACGCCGAAAGGGGAACGACGACTATGCCGATATACCCCACGCCCGCCTTTGTCCATCCCAACGGATCGTGCTTCAGAACAGATCCTTCCCGGTCCGTACGCGGT
>CACZOZ010000389.1:0-13504 GCA_902782865.1 uncultured Eubacteriales bacterium | reverse complement strand
TCGCTGCCCTGGCTCCCACGTTTAACCAGGTCGCCGAGGCCCTCAGTACGGCCGTCACGGCTATGGATGAGTTTGTCCAGAGTGAAGAGGGCCAGGCCGCCCTGAGTGAGCTGAACGAAGCCCTGAGCGGACTGATCAAAGCATTCCTGGGCGATGACAACGGTGAAGGTACATTCCAGAGCATCGTCGAGGGCGCGAAAGGCGCAGTCACTGATTTGACCAAGGCACTGGACTGGATCAGTCAAAACGGAGACTCCGTGGCGTGGATCGTGAAAGGGCTTGGGGCTGCATGGGCAACACTCGCGGTGAGCAAAGAGGTCCTTACTTTCGTGGCGCTGTTGAAGATGCTGCCACTGAACAAGCTCAGCGCGCTCTTCAGCGGTGGCAAGACGCTCACCGCGCCAACCGTGGCGGCCGGAGGCGGAGCAACGACCGGGAAGGCTGCCGGGACCGGTTTTATTGCTAACCTTACCAATATGGCAGGCGTAGCGGCCCCGTATCTGTCTGTGGCGGGTATCACGGCGGCCTTTGGCGCGTTCATGGACAAGTGGTCCACGGAAAAGAACTACGGCCAGTATAACAATATCATCGAGCAGATGCAGACCGCCATGGGCTATGCCAGCGATAAGGCGGAGGAACTGCGGCAGAACATTCTGAAACTCCGAGAGGCCTGGGGACAGGGCAGCGGCGAGGGCGTGACCGCCGGCCGTGAGTTTTTCGCGGCCAATGCCGCACAGATCTACGCCCAGATGCCGGACCTGGCTATCTTTGAGCGGTGGAAGGATGTTTTCGGCGAGGTCGGGGACTTTTCGCCGGAGAAGATGAAGAAATTTATCGGTGTCTTTGATCCCGAGACCGGGATCTGGGACAGCACTGCCACCTTTGCCTCCCACTGGGAGGACTTTATCCGCGAGTATACGGAGCACGCGGCGGTCCTGGCAGAAAAGGCTGAGGAGCAGGGCAGTGCCGCCTCCGAGGCCCTGGCGGATGGCTTGGAGGCAACCTCCGGCGAGGTCATGGCCGAGGCCGAGATCATCGGTGAGAATATCAGCCAGGGCATGGCTAACGGTATCTATGAAAAGAGTGACGCTGCCATTGAGGCGGCCAACTGGCTGGCCCGGCGCGTGGCTGCCGGATGCTCTCAGCTCCTCATGATCCATAGCCCGTCAAGGGTATTTGAGGAATTCGGGCAATATGTCGGCGAGGGCTTCGCCCTGGGCATCAATGAGAGTGTCGCAGCTGTGGATCATGCCATGGGCCGGATGATGAGTGTCACCACAAGACGCCCGGCTCGGTATAGATCCGGCAGCGCTGAGAGCACCGGACTGGATGCGGCTCCCGGTGTCGCTCATGTCACTCTGATGGTGGACGAGGATGTCCTTGGAAATGTTGTGACGCCCCTGGTCAATGACCGGATCGGCGCGAAGATCAACGCCACAAGGCGATGATCATAAAGATGGTCGAAACGTGTTCGCGGTCGCACGTTTTGATAGCTGCTTAAGCATGGGCTCTGAGGAGGTTCTCGATCTTCCTCCTTGGTGCCGATCACCTCCTTTCCAAAAGCCTGGCGCGTGATGGGACAAGCGCGGCAGGAAGTGCCAAGATCCGTGTCTCCGGCATAGGCTCCTTATGCTTCTTTAGCGGATCTTGGTGCGAACTCCCTTTAAAAATGTTATATGAATGGATTAATTAGATTAATCTGGATGTATACACTTATGAAAAAGAAGAAGATGCCGGCAGCTGAAAGGAAGGACGATAACGATGGAGATGCGAAAGACGGAGGCGCTCCGGAGCAGCTTCAAGGTGAGGACGGACGAGCCGAGGATTGAGGGCTATTTTGCCGTATTCGGCCAGAATTATGAGTTATGGCCCGGCGCGACTGAGTCCATCGATCCTCATGCCTTTGACGGCTGTCTGAACGATGATATCCGCTGCCTGGTGGATCACGATACTCGCCTGGTATTAGGCCGAACCAAGGCCAGGACGCTGACGCTGCGCGTGGACTCTCACGGCCTTTGGGGCAGCGTCCTCATCAATAAAAATGACCTGGACGCCATGAACATATACCAGAGGGTAAAGCGCGGTGATGTCAACCAGGCGAGCTTTGGCTTTGAGATCCTGGATGAGGCTGTAAATAAAAAGCCCAATGGAGAAATTCACTGGACAATTAAGAAAGTCAAGTTATATGAGGTGTCCTGCGTCACGTTCCCGGCCTATACCGGCACGAGCATCGAGGCACGAAAAAAGGACTTGGCAAAGGATGATCTCAATGCGTGGAAAAATGAAATGAAGAGGCGGCTCCAGGCTGCCCACAAAAAATTGGAAAGGAGGCCTTCGAAATGTCGATACTGAACAGGGAGGAACTGGACGATATCGTTACCAGGATCAGAAAGATCGAAGATCAACTTGAGGCCGCCCAGGATCGCCCTGGGGAGGATCAGGACGAGCGGCGACGAGTATTGCACCGTCTCCAGAAAAAGCTCCAGGATGCGAGAAATTACGCCATTACCAGGACGATGAACATTCGATAAAAGGGAGGATATGAACATGGAAACTCAGGACAAGATCGAGCAGCGACTGGATGAGATCGCGGCCATCAGAGCCGAGTCCATCGAGAAGACCGAGGAGCTTATCGATAAGTGGACAGCCGCTCGCACCAAGGCCCTGGAGCAGCTCAACCAGGTCAAAAACGATCCGAATAAACTCAAAGATATTGCCGTCGCCAGGATGCAGCTCAATGAGGCGGATGCCAAACTCGCCGAGCTGCGGAGGATGCTGATGGCATATAAGAATAGCCCCATCATTGGGACGCCAGAGGAGACCGACGAGCTTTTCACGGAGCTTAAGCGCGAGACGCTGCTCTTCCTGATCGAAAAAACCGAGCGCGCGCTGGAGCTGCAGCAGGAGCTTTTCGGTATCGCTCGCGAGGTGAACAATGTCCACGAACGCAGCGCAGCCCTGGCCGCGCGATGGGAACAGGAGGCCAGTGCCTGGATCGACCACAATGATCCGAAGTATCTGGTTTATCCTCCTGAGGTCCTCAAAAAATGCGCAGGATGGGACAACAGGCTTTTCTGGTTCACCGGCGTGAATGCTGTTATTGACAACCACGCGGCGGAGCTTAAATCCGAGATCAAACGACTCAAAGAGGCTTATATCGCGGCGATCTGACATCACCTATTATCTCAGGAGGCTTGGCGAGTGCAGAACAAAAAGGTCCCGGCCGAAGAGATCAGGAGCGCAAGCCCGGAAGAATTGATCCGGGCTTTTTCTCCGTGGCTGCATCACATGACGTCAAAGTTTTCTGGATACCTCGGCCGCAGCGGTGCCCTGGACGCTGAAGATATATACTGGGCAGGAGCGGAGGCTCTCATCAAAGCGCAATCCTCCTGGGACTCTGCGGTCGGGGAGTTTTTGACTCATGCTTATTATATCGTCCTGTCAGCCATGCAGAGAGCTTTATCTTTTGGAAAGAATAAAATAGATCCTCCCATGGTATACCTGGACGCTCCCCTGGCCCATGACGATGAAAGTACCTTGCTCGATACGCTTGCATCAGATGATGAAGGACCTGACGAGGCGGCCGAGCGTGAAGATCTGAAAGGCCAGGTCCAGGCTGCCCTGGATCGCCTGGGTGATCCTGTCGCTGAAAACATTTTGAAGCAAAAATACTATGATGAAAAAACCGCGAAAGAGATCGCGTCCGATCTGGGGATGGAACTTTCAGAGGTCAGGAATTACACCAGTCGAGCGCTCCGACGTCTCCGGCAGGATCGGCGCCTCGCGAGCGCTGCTCCCTTTGTTCGGCGTGTCGGTCTTACTGAGTTTTTAAGAACGCGCACATCTGAAGTGGAATGGGCTGTGTTGGAGCGAGAAAGGGTCTACAATCGTCTTTATGGCGGAATAAATAAAAGTATGGGGTGGTGATGATATGGATAAACAGGACGCAATCAGACACGAAAACGAACGGCTCATGACACTCTTCAAGAGCGCGGAGCAGAACAGGCTTGACTTCATCCGCGATCAGGTCCGGCAGCTTGCCTGGCTTAATGTTAGCGTGTCGGAGCTGCAGGAGTCCATTGACCGTGATGGCACGATGCTCGGATACAATAACGGCGGCGGCCAGACCGGCGTGAGGGTAAACCCTGATGTCAAGACGATGACGGACTACCAAAAATTGATCAACAGTATCGTCCGGAACTTGCTGCCTTTGGTGCCGTCAGGATCGCCCAAGAGCGGTTTTACCTCCGCCCTGGAGGGCCTCCTGTCCGAGCTGGGAGAGATGAGATAACCGGTCCCACAAGGGGACCAAATGGGGACCAACCGGTCCCCAAACTTAAAAAAGGCCCCCACAAACTGCACAAAGATAGAGAAAGAAGAACGCTCAAACCCCTTGTAATATAAGGACCTATAAAAAATAACACATAGATGTAAAAAGCCACTATTGCCCTTGGTAAGGATGAGGTCGGCGGTTCAAATCCGCCCATCAGCTCCAGAGGCCTGCCGGATACGGCAGGTCTTTTTTCATGTTTTCATGCGGCTCCTCTCACGATCTTAGCTCGATCCGAAACAAGTTCTCCCCCTGTCATGAACACCTTCCGTTCCTTGACAAGCGATCGTAACGCCGTTATAATTTCATGTTGACGCAGCCCCGCGGCAGCGTTCATTTTCTCGCGTAAAACCGCTCCTCACATCCATATGTGTAAAACAAGGAGGCTTCTCATTGGCGATCCAGATACCGAAGGGCACTAAGGATGTTCTGCCCGGCACTTCTTACGCCTGGCACTATGTCGAAAAGATCATGAGGGAAAAGGCCGAAGCCACAGGCTATCGGGAGATCCGTACGCCTGTTTTTGAGCACACGGAGCTCTTCCTGCGCGGTGTCGGTGATACGACCGACATCGTACAGAAAGAAATGTACACTTTCAATGACAAGGGCGGCAGGTCCATCACGCTCAAGCCGGAAGGCACCGCGGGCGCTGTCCGCGCTTTTATCGAAGGAAGGCTTTTCGCCGATCCGCTCCCCTGCAAGATGTACTATCTCAACGCGCCCATCTTCCGGTATGAGAATCCTCAGGCCGGCCGGCTGCGCGAGCATCATCAGTTCGGCATGGAATGCTTCGGCGGCAGTGAGCCGACGGTGGAAGCGGAGCTCATCAGCACTCTTTTGTCCGTCCTTGATGAACTGGGTTTAAAGAACCTGGTCGTCCATATCAATTCCATCGGCTGCCCGGTATGCCGCGGGCGTTATCAGCTGGCGCTAAAAGCGTATTTCGCCCAGTATATCGATGACATGTGTCCCACCTGCAAGGGCAGGTTCGATAAGAATCCGCTCCGCATCCTTGACTGCAAAGAGGAAAAATGCAGAAAGTATACCGCGTCTGCCCCCTGCATCCTTGATTATCTTTGCGAGGAATGCTCCGCACATTTCAAAACTCTTCAGGATCTTCTTTCCGCCGCTCATATCACGTACAAGGTGGATCCCAAGATCGTCAGAGGCCTCGACTACTATACCAAAACGGTGTTCGAGATCATCATGCAGAGCAATGCCGGCGGGCTTGCCCTTTGCGGCGGCGGAAGATACGACGGTCTTGTGGAACAGCTGGACGGGCCGGCGACGCCCGCTGCCGGATTTGGTATCGGCATCGAGAGGATCCTCATCGAGCTTGAACACCAGCACCTGCTTCCCGAGCCCCCGGCCGTTACGGATGTGTACGTAGCCAATATCGATAAAAAGGATCTGGGCGACGCTTTCATCGTGACTCAGGGTTTGAGGGCTCAGGGATTCAAGGCGGACTGCAATCATGCCGGCAGGAGCCTGAAAGGCCAGTTCAAGTTCGCCGGCAGGATCGCCAGGATCATCGTGATGGTCGGCGGTGATGAGTGGGCCCGCGGCAATGTGAAGGTCAAGAACCTTGAGACACATGAAGAACGGGAGATCGCCGCGGACGAGCTGACGAATTATCTGAATGAACAAATAAAGTGAAGTGAGGATATAACACCATGCCTGAAAGAACACTGATCAAAAACATCGTCAATGACAGCAAGGTCCATCTGGAAGGTTTTGTCGAGAACTGCCGCAATAAGCGGACCATGGCTTTCATCGTGCTGAGGGATTTCAGCGGCGTGATCCAGGTCACCGTTGAAAAGGAAAAGGATCCCGCTCTGGCAGCGGCTGTGGATCAGATCACGATCGGTTCCGTGATCGAAGTGGACGGCCTTGCCGTTAAAAACGAATATGTCAAGCTGGGCGGGATGGAAGTCCTGGCGGACAGGATCACCCTTGATTCCATCGCGGACCCGATGCCCCTGACGAAGGATGCCGCGATCGATTCCAGGCTGGATTACCGCTGGATCGATCTGAGGAGCGAAAAAAATCTGCTGATGTACAAGGTCCAGACCACCCTTGTCGCCGCGATGCGTGAGCATCTGCTTGAAAAGGATTTTATTGAGATCCATACGCCCAAGCTGATCGCCGCCGCCAGCGAATCCGGCTCCGATGTATTCGAGCTGAAGTATTTCGACAGGAAAGCCTATCTCAGCCAGAGCCCTCAGTTCTATAAGCAGATGGCGATGGCTGCCGGTTTTGACCGGATCTTTGAAGTGGGCCCGGTATTCAGGGCCGAGAAATCTTTCACCAATAAGCATGCCACCGAATTCACGGGCTTTGATATCGAATTCAGCTATATCGATTCCTTCCGGGATGTGATGGATCTGGAAGCGGAACTTCTCCAGTGCGCGCTGAAGCGGGTCAGCGAAAAATACGGCGAGGATATCAAGCGTGTTTTCGGCAAGGAAGTCGTCGTGCCCACCCTGCCCTTCCCGGTGATGGCGCTTCAGGATGTGTATAAGGAACTGGAAGCCCGGTACGGCTTCAAGCCCGAGGACGGCGACACCAGGAATGACCTGAGCACCGAGGCTGAGCATCTCTGCGCGAAGCTTTCCAAAGATATGTATGGCCACGAGTTCCTTTTCGTTACCGATTACGGTCCCGAGAAGCGCGCTTTCTACCACATGCGGGACGAGAACGGCAATCCTCTGGGATATGACCTGATCTGGCGCGGCTGCGAGATCACTACCGGTGCCCAGCGTGAACACCGTTATGAGCAGCTCAAGAAACAGGCCGATGAAAAGGGCCTGGGAGAAGACGTCAAATTCTATCTGGAGTTCTTCCGCTACGGCTGCCCGCCCCACGGCGGTTTCGGTCTGGGCGTCGACAGGCTCACGATGCTCCTGTTCGATCTGAGCATCAAGGAAGTTGAATTCCTGTTCCGCGGCCCGAACCGGGTAACGCCCTGAAAACGATCAAAAACGGCCCTTACCGGGTCGTTTTTTTTATCTCGTATTCACGCAGTGATCTGATCTGACTGCCTTGAAGTGTCCGGTCCCGGTCTGCGTAAAGCATGGATCTCACGATCGCTTCCTCCGCGCACTCCCCTACCGCCCTGAAAGGAAGATCCAGGAGATCCTCTCTCATGATCCGCTGACAGAGAAAACTTTCCCCGCTTTTTTCGGGCGCGCAGGTCGTGAACCCGATGACGATCTCGCCGCTTCCGTGGCCGATATAGGACCCCAGCCTCGCCATACCCACCGAAGCACGCTTGATGACACGTTTCAGCTGCCGGGATGAGAGAGGAAGATCCGTCGCGACGATCAGGATGATGCTTCCCTGATCCTGGCCGGCGCTTTCATCTGTGAGATCGCAAAGAGTGAGATCCCCCGCGGAACCGTAATTGGACTGGACCAGAACACCGACGGTATACTCTTTCCCGTCGATCTCAAAGATCCGCGACGATGAGCCGATCCCGCCTTTGAGCCCATAGCAGACAGTGCCTCTGCCGCCTCCGACAGATCCCTGTTTAAATATCTCCGACGCGGAATCGATCGCTGCGAAAACCTCTTTCTCTCCGACAGGCCGCTGCCGGATATCGTTGATCCTGCTGTCATTGCATTCACAGACCACCGGATTGACCGATGTAAGGGCGATCCCGTCACGATCACACAGACGCAGCATATAAGATACGAGAGCGTCATGGACTTTGCCCACATTCAGGGTGTTCGTGATGGCGATCGGTGTTTCCAGAGTCCCCAGTTCATCCAGCTGGATCAGGCCCATCGTTTTTCCGAATCCGTTGATGACATGGGAAGCGGCTGTCAATTTGCACAGGAACGGGTTTTTCTGTGTGGGCAGGATCACCGTTACCCCTGTGTGACAGTCTCCCCTGTCGATCGTAAAATGTCCTACCCGGACGCCGCTCACATCTGTGATCAGGTCGTTTTTTCCATGGGCCATGGTACCGAAACTCAGATCCATTTTCCCTCCTGTTGTCGATTTTTATTGACTTTTGGACTGTGAAAGCTATAATTTAACCAACCTGAGATCAAAAAACAAAGGAGGATCTATTATGGCACTCGATATCGAAAGCATCGTCAAACAGGTGGTTTCGAAGCTCACCGGCAACAATGACCTGATCGAGAGTTTCAAGAAAGACCCCGCGGCTGTACTCAAAAAGCTCGGGATCGATCTGGACAGTGAACAGGTCAAAGCCGTGGCCAAGGCTGTCCTTGCCAAGCTCAACATCGATGACGCGGCAGGGATCCTGAACAAGATCAAAAGGTTCTTCGGAAAGTGATCGGTCACACCGGATACCGTTCAAAGGGGCAGCTTGCGCTGCCCCTTTGATCTTGGTCACAACGAACGTTTTCCGGCTTCTTTCAGGAAGGCACAGTAGCATTTATAGGCCTCATACACATCGGCTTTGCTCACGATCTCCCACGGAGCGTGCATCGACAGGACCGGTACGCCGCAGTCAAGCACATTCATACCGTACTTGGCGCACAGATAAGCGATCGTTCCGCCGCCGCCCGCGTCGACCTTTCCGATCTCCGAAGTATGATAGGTGACATTGTTGTCGTCCATGATACTTCTGATCTCAGATACATATTCGGCATTGGCGTCGCTGGCTCCGGCTTTGCCGCCCTTGCCCGTATACTTGTTGAAACAAACGCCCATCCCCACGAAAGCGGCGTTCTTTTTCTCGAATACGCCCGCGAAAGCCGGATCGAAGGCAGCCGAAACATCACTGGACAGCATCCTGCTGTTCTCAAGAGCGCGCCGTACCGTGACAGCGCGGTCATCGCCCGTCAAAAGGGCGATCTCGGCGACGGTGTTCTCAAAATAGAGCGCCCCCATGCCCGTAGCGCCTACAGAGCCGATCTCTTCCTTATCGGTCAGCACAGCGCACAGTGTCCTTTCGGGAACACCTTTGTGATCGATCAGCGCCTGGAGGGAAGGATAAGCGCATACACGGTCGTCATGGCCGTAGCCCAGCAGCAGCGAGCGGTCGAATCCCACCTCCCTGGTCTTTCCGGCAGGGACGATCTCCAGCTCCGCGGACACAAAGTCCTCTTCCTCGATCCCGTATTCCTTTTCAAGGATCCCAAGGATATTCTTTTTCACGGACGGATCATCATCATCCTTGGCGGGAATGCTGCCGATCAACAGATTGAGATCCTCTCCGTCGATGAGATTGGAAGCGGTCTTCGCCATCTGCTCCTTCGCCAGGTGCGGCAGCAGATCGCTGATGTAAAACACAGGATCGGTATCCTTCTCGCCGATGGCGACCCGGACGGTCTTACCGCTCTTTTTCACCAGCACACCGTGGAGCGCCAGGGGCATCGCGAGCCACTGATAATTCTTGATACCGCCGTAGTAATGCGTGTCAAGGTACATCAGATCAGAGTCCTCAAACAGAGGATTCTGCTTGACGTCGATCCTCGGGCTGTCGATATGCGCGCCCAGAATGTTGAGGCCCTTTTCTATGCCGGCGCTTCCGATCACGAAAGCCATGAAAGATTTGTGCATCCAGCTGCGGTAGACCCGGTCCCCCGCTTTGAGCGTTCCCCGCTTCAACGCTTCCTCAAAACTGATGAAACCCGCTTTTTTTGCCAGCTCTTCGGCGGCGGTCACGCACTCGCGTTCCGTTTTGCCCTCATCGAGGAACTCCATATATCCTTTGCAGAAGGCCTCGCATTGCTTCAGGTCCATATCAGAATACTGTTTCCACGCGTTTTTACGATACATCATCTTTCTCCCTTCAGTGATAAAGTCTCCTAAAAAAACAGCTGCCTCAGCCTTTGAGTGAGGCAGCTGAAGACAGCAGAGGATCAACGCATCCCCTTGTCATAGGGAATGCCTTCAGCCTTCGGAGCCGCGCTGTTCTTTGAAAAGAGCACCAGCACGATCAGCGAAATGATATAAGGCAGCATGTTGTATACGGTGCTGGGCAGATTGAGACGCGTCAACAGGTCAAATCCGGTATACACGTTGCTCAGCGCCCTGAAGAAGCCAAACAGCAGCGCCGCGAGAGCGATGCGGTAAGGTTTCCAGCTGCCGAAGATCATCACCGCCAGGGCGAGGAATCCGAAGCCCGCCACACCGTTTTCGAACTTCCAGATGGATACACCGGCAAGGATATAGCACAACCCGCCCAGACCGGCGAGAGCCCCGGAGATCAGCACACCGCACCAGCGCATCTTATAGACACTGATGCCCACGGAAGCCGCTGCCTGAGGATGTTCACCGCAGGCCATCAGCCGAAGGCCGAAACGATTCTTGTACAGGATGAAATAGACAAGGATCACGGCGATCAGGGCCAACAGCATAAACCAGTTGAACTCGAACCCATTGATATTGACGATGAACATCTTGCGGGCAGTGATATACTCGATCTCTGAGGAATGATTGTCGGGGTTCGCCGCGGTGTTCATGGCTTTGACCAGCACAGTGGCCGCCGCGGTGGCCAGCAGATTCATAGCCGTGCCCACCAGGGTCTGATCAGCTTTGAAATGGATGGCCGCGACGCCCAGCAGGCATGAATAGAGCATCCCGCTCAGAAGAGCGGCCAGCATCGCTCCGAGCACCATGACGACCGCGGAGGACGTGTTCAGGGACCGCATGACCAGAGCGCCGCCAAGGGCACCGACCACCATGATGCCTTCCAGTCCCAGATTGATCACGCCGGAATGCTCCGAGATACAGCCGCCCAATGCGACCAAAAGAAGGACCGAGGCGAAAATAAGCGTGTATTGAATAAGTAGCAGCATTACTGTTTCGCCCCTTTCTTTTCTTCACTCTTCGTGAGCCAGCGCTTCATCGTCAGCTTGATAAAGAGCACGAAGCCGCACAGGTAAATGATCACCGAGGAGATCACGTCAGAGATCTGGGAAGAATAGAAGTTGGTGTTCACGTACTGGCCGCCGTCGGATATATGCTGGATAAAGAACGACGAAAAGATCGCGCCGATGGGATGCAGCCCCCCGAGGAACGCCGCGGCGATCCCGTTGAATCCCATGGAAGGGACGGAAGACTGGGTGCACTCCCAACGCATATAACCCGTCTGATAAAGCAGCGAAGCTCCAAGACCTGCCAGGGCACCCGAGATCACCAGGGTGAGGATGATGTTCCTGTTCTGCGCCATGCCGGCGTAGCGCGCGGCATTTTTATTGTTGCCCGTCGCTTTCAGCTCATAACCGAGCTTGGTCTTGCCGAGGATGATCCATACCGCCACAGCGACGATGATCGCCAGCGGTACGGCGATGGTCACATTCGTATTGCCGTTGAACAGCTTTTCCAACCCCATCGTCGGCAGCATGGATCCCGGGTTGACCTTGTTGAGATACATGGTGTAAGGGCTTGCTACCTCTTTGACATTGGTCAGGATCGTGTTGGCCGAATAAAGGGCGATCCAGTTCAGCATGATGCCCGATATCACTTCATTCACATTGCAGTAGGCCTTGAGCACGCCGACGATCGCGCCGAAGATACCGGCGCAGATCATGGCCAGGAGCATGCAGGGCAGCCAGCCCCAGCCCCAGGCCAGAGCGGCATACAGGCAGGCGCATGCACCGGCCACATACTGCCCCGCGGTGCCGATGTTGAAAAGCCCCACTTTATAAGCGAACAGGATGCTCAGGGAACACAGCACCAGGGGCATGGTCTTTGCCAGAGTGTTGCCGAACTGCTTGAGCCTGCTGGCGGGACGGCTCCAGGTGAAGAAATTCTTTATAACATTCAGAATGGACTCGCCGGCGCCTTGCGGATTGATGAAGAGCAGTACCACATAACCGATCAGAAGACCGAGCACGATGCAGACCACGGAAGCAAGAAAGGCCTGCACGCCCTCATTTTTCAACACTTTTCTCATGCGTTCTTCACCTCATCCCTTTTGGCACCGGCCATATACAGCCCCAGTTCTTCCTGCGTGGTCTTCTTCGGATCCAGTTCGCCGACGATCTCGCCTTCATACATGACCAGGATACGGTCCGGCACGTCCATGACCTCATCCAGTTCCAGAGAGATCAGCAGCACCGCTTTCCCGGCATCGCGCTGCGCGACGAGCTGTTTGTGGATGTATTCGATCGCGCCCACGTCCAGGCCGCGCGTCGGCTGCACCGCTACCAGAACTTCCGGCTGCTTGTCGATCTCCCGGGCGATGATGGCTTTCTGCTGATTGCCGCCGGACATGGAACGGGCGGGCGTTATCGAACCCTGGCCGGAACGAATGTCGAACCGATCGATCAGCTCATCCGAATACTCCCGGATATTCCTGCGGCGCAGGAAACCGATCCCGTTGGTGAAGCGGGACTCAAAATAGGTCTGGAGCACCAAATTGTATTCCAGGGAATAATCAAGCACCAGGCCGTATTTGTGCCTGTCTTCGGGGATATGGCTCATGCCGCCGACAGAGCGCTTTCTGATGGACGATTTAGTGATGTCCTTGCCGTCCATGATGATCTTGCCGTTCACCAAAGGCTCAAGCCCCGTGATGCCGTAGACCAGTTCCGACTGGCCGTTCCCGTCGATACCGGCGATGCAGACGATCTCACCGCGGCGCACTTTAAAGGAAACGTCCTTGACGGCGTTGTTTTTATGGGCTTTGGACGCTACGGTCATATGCTGGACTTCCAGCACCGTTTCACCGGGGACCGAAGGCTTTTTATCCACATGGAAATTGACGTTGCGGCCCACCATCATGGCGGAGAGCTCTTCCATCGTGGTATTCTTCGTTTCCACCGTGCCGATATATTTGCCTTTACGGAGCACGGTGCAGTGGTCCGCGACCGCCATGATCTCCGCCAGCTTGTGGCTGATGAACAGGATGGACTTTCCTTCGGCGGCCAGGTTCCGCATGATCTGCATCAGCTCGTCGATCTCCTGCGGCGTGAGCACCGCGGTGGGCTCGTCGAAGATGAGGATCTCGTTGTCGCGGTACAGCATCTTCAGGATTTCCGTGCGCTGCTGCATGCCGACGGTGATGTCCGAAATCCTGGCGTCAGGGTCGACCTGCAGACCGTAGCGCTCGGAGAGCTCGATCACGCGCTTGCGTGCCTCCGCCTTCTGGAGAAAGCCAAACTTATCGGTGGGTTCGACGCCAAGGATGATGTTGTCAAGCACTGTGAAGCACTCCACCAGTTTGAAGTGCTGGTGCACCATGCCGATGCC
>CACZOZ010000388.1:0-10267 GCA_902782865.1 uncultured Eubacteriales bacterium | reverse complement strand
TTTTTCGTCATAATCCAGCCCGTAACCCACCACGAAAGCGTCGGGGATCACAAAACCGCTGTAATCGACGGTCAAAGGAGCTCTCCGACGTTCCGGCTTGTCCAGAAGGGTGACGATGGAGACTTTTTTCGCTTTCCTGGCTTCCAGGATCACCTTAAGATGGCTGAGGGTCATGCCGCTGTCGACGATATCCTCGACGACCAGAACGTTTCTGCCTACGATGTCCCGGTCAAGGTCCTTGACGATCCGCACGACACCGGATGATTTCGTGGAGCTGCCGTAACTGGATACCGCCATGAATTCGATCGCCACGGGCAGATTGATCTCGCGCATCAGATCGGAGAAAAATACGCACGCGCCCTTCAGGATACAAATAAGGATGGGGGGATCGTCTTTGAAATCCCGGCTGATCTGGGCACCCAGCTCGGCGACTCTCTGCCGGATCTGTTCTTTCGTCAGCAGGATCCGGTCCAGATCCTTGTAGATCTCGGAAAAATCATTCATAACATATCCTCCTTATCAATCCCAGGGCAGCTGCCCGGTGTATTCAAGCAGGGCCGCGTCTTCGGGCGATGTGATCCTGCAGGCTTCCGATGGCCCGACGCCGATCACCCAAAGGATCTTGTCCTCGCGGCATAATAGCGGGATGAGATCTCTGAACGGGGCGGGGATCCCCCGGTCCGTCAGATAGTCCTGCAATTTGCGGTGGTGCTTCATCCCGAACGGGATCAGCCTGTCCCCGTTCCGTCTGGACCGGACCTCCAGCCCGTCCAGGAGGCTCCGGGGGATGGCCTGGAAGCGTTTCCCGTCGCCTGTATCGCCGCAGAAGGGTCTCGTGCGTACCTGTTCCGGGTCACTGAGCGGTCCGCGATCGTTTTTTGTCAGATGCAGATACTGCCCGCTGCGGAAGAAGACCGCTTTCCCGATATCCAGAGACCTGCCGATGTCCAAACACATCACGGCCTGCAGGCTGTTTTCGGGCAGAGCGGGGGAGAGATCGTTTTTTTCGAGAAACAGCCGGATCACCGAGGAGCGCAGGGACAGCGGAAGATCATAGAACGCTTTCCCGTCGATCCTGGGGCACAGGCACCCCGTCCTGCCGTGAACGGTAAGAAAACTCTCGGCCATGGAGCGCTGATCATCCAGGATATGCCTGATCCCGCGGGCGATACCGCAAAGGTGCTCTGATAGAGCGCTTTGACGGGCCGCGAGGACCGGGAGGACTTCAAGGCGGATATAATTGCGCAGATACGCCGTGTCCCGGTTGCTGCGGTCCTCGTTCCAGAGGATCCCCTTCTCTGTCAGATAGGCACAGAGCTCCTCGTGGGATCGGGAGAGCAGCGGCCGCCAGATATACCGCGGAGAAGGAACGCCCGAGGGCAGTAGGGCCTGTTCCCGCATCCCGGCCATGCCTGTGAGACTGCCCTGCATCAGACGCATGATCAGAAGCTCGGCCTGGTCACCGCTGTGGTGGGCCGCGGCGATGCGATCGCAGGCATGTTCCCCGGCCAAACGATCCAGCGCCGCGTAACGAAGGGTACGGGCCTCTTCTTCCGACCGCCCTTTCATGTCGATCTTCACGGCGGAGAAAGGGATGCCTTCACTTTCACACAACAGCCGGCAGTGCTCCTGTTCAGAGTCCGCTTCCGCGCGGAGCCCGTGATTGATATGGAGCGCGCAGAGGTAAGTGTCTGTCTCGTCCCTGAGGCTTTTCAGGATATACATCAGCGCCGTGGAATCCGCGCCTCCGGAAAAGGCAACGGCGATGCGGCGCGGCCGTCCGATCCGAACCCAGGAGTGAAGGACTTCATCTCTGAGGGCAGTTTCGAGGTCTCCGCGGCCGGTCATTTATCCTGCTCCGCGGCGGGTAGGACCCGGACGATCGACGGGAGCGCGTTCTTTTTGCCGCTCAGGTAGCGGTCGTAGAGCCTGACGCACAAAAGCCCGAGACCGGTGAAGATGAGCGCCGTTACGGCCTGGAGCGCTTCACCGAAGGATAAAAGGCTGCCGATGAGGAGCCCCAGAAGGAGCGCGAGCAGGGGGATCAAATATGCCGCGGCCGTGTGGCGGAGCAGCTGCTTTTCGGGCAGGTAGACCTCCACCATGTCACCGGGGGCGGCATGGCCGTTCAGGGTGATGACGGTGCCGTCCTCCTTCAGGCCCGTGTCGCACATTTTGCAGTGGGCGCACATCTCGGGACGCTGAAAGCAGACCTGGATCTGCGATCCCTTCGAAGCGACGACTTTTCCTGTCTGGATCATAGAGCCTCCAAAGGTCAATTGTGGTTCCTGCGCTTGAACAGGAGCGTGGAAAAGGTGATGGCAAGAGCGATGGCGCATATCCCCAGGACCGCGTCAAGGCCGGTCTTCACCGCCTGGGAGAACTGATTTTCCGTCAGATAACGCACTGTCCTGTACAGCCCCAGTCCCGGGATGAGGGGGATCAGGGAACAGGTGATGAGCTGGGTGGCGGTGGTCTTCTTCCAGCGGGCGAGCCCCTCACAGGCGACGCCGACGAAGAATGAGGATACGAAATAGGCCATGACCCCTTTGCCCAGTACGAAGAACAGCACATAAGCCAGAGCGCCGATGATGGCGCTGAACACGATGGAGCGCCTGGGCTGGTTGAGCAGCAGTGAAAAACACAGCGCCGCCGCGAAGCAGATCAGGAACTGATAAAAAAGGCTCATCCGATCAAACTCCCCCAAACCGAGAACA
This sequence comes from uncultured Eubacteriales bacterium, assembly GCA_902782865.1. Lineage (GTDB taxonomy): Bacteria > Bacillota > Clostridia > Christensenellales > Aristaeellaceae > RUG756. Next base: position 7,550 of record CACZOZ010000388.1, on the reverse strand, counting down.
TGATGCCGATGCCGGCGCCCAGGGTGATGGCGGTCAAAAGCGCTTCCGTGGTCTTGGCGCCGCCGGATATCAGGTCCCCCCAGATGGTGTCCCGGATCGCGTTGGTCAGGGCCCAGCCGGGGACCAGGGGCATGATCGCGCCGGAAATGATGCTTTCCACCTGCAGAACAGGCCAGATCCGGTGACAGGAAAGGGTGATCAGGGCGGAGAAGAAGCTGGCGATCATCCCGGAGATCACGCCCGGTACCCGGTGCCTGCTCAAAAGCACCAGGATCCACTGGGTGAGAAAACCGCATACGAAGGACACAGCGAAATCCGGGAGGTGCCCGTCAAAGAGCAGCGTGAAGAACGCGGATGATAAGCCGCAGGCCAGGGCAAAGACGATCGCGGGCATGGGTTTCTCGTTCTCGATCTCTTTTAAAGCCCTGTATGCCTCTTCAGGGGTCATAAGGCCTTTGGCAACTTTTCGCGAAACAGTATTGCAGTCATCCAGGATCTTCAAGTCCACTTTTCTGCTGGGGATCCTGACGATCCGGGTGAAACTGGTGTTGTCATCGGTATAGAGGGTGAAGGTGATGCCCGTGGGAAAGGCCAGCACCTCGATCTTGGAATAGCCGAATCCGTTGAACATGAGCCGCACGGTCTCTTCCGCGCGGTATGTCTCGCCGCCGCTTCCCGATATCATCCTCGCCGCCAGGCTGACGGCCTTGACGGCGGTGATCGTATCGTTCATGATATCATCCTCACTTCCGGAGAGAATACAGCCTGATTTTATCACAGGCCGGATGCAAATACAATCGCGATCGGTGTCCGTCAGACCATTCTTTCCGGGCGGACGATCCCGTCGTATTCTTCGGCAGAAAGATAACCGAGCTTTACACAGGCTTCTCTCAGGGAAATGTTATCCCGTGACGCTGTCTGTGCCGCCTTGGCCGCCCGGTCATAACCGATGACGGGATTGAGAGCCGTAGCCAGCATGAGGGAGTCGTTCAGGTAACGATCCATCCTTTCCCTGTTCACCCGGATCCCGGACGCGCAATTGAGATCAAAGGCCGTGATCGATTCTGCCAGGAGGCTCGCCGAGCAGATGAGATCATAGGCTATCACGGGCAGGAACACATTGAGCTCGAAATTGCCCTGGGATGCCGCGAAACCGATGGCGGCGTCATGCCCCATCACCTGGACAGCCACCATCGTGACCTGCTCACACTGGGTGGGGTTGACTTTTCCGGGCATGATGGAGCTCCCCGGTTCATTCTCGGGGATGGAAATCTCATTCAGGCCGCAGCGGGGACCGGAAGCGAGCCAGCGGATATCGTTCGCGATCTTCATCATGTCGCAGGCCAGGGCCTTGACCGCGCCGTGCGCGAAAACGATCTCATCCCTGGACGAGAGGGCATGGAATTTGTTTTCTTCCGACACAAAGGGCTTCCCCGTCATTTCGGCGATCTTCTCCGCGGCCAGGGCGGCAAATCCCCCGGGGGCGTTGAGGCCCGTTCCCACAGCGGTGCCGCCGAGAGCGAGGCCCAGGAGCGGCCTGACACCTGCCTTGATCATTTCGATGTCTTTTTCAAGTGAGGACCGCCAGCCGCTCACCTCCTGGGAAAAGGCGATCGGTACCGCGTCCTGCAGATGGGTCCGTCCGCATTTGACCGCGTCCGGGTACTTTTCCTCCAGATCCCTGAATGTCCCGCAAAGCTTTTCCACGGCGGGGATGAGCCGGTCGGTCAAAAGAAGGACCGCGGCGATATGGAGCGCTGTCGGGAAGGTATCATTGGAGGACTGGCTCATGTTGACGTCATCGTTGGGATGGCAGAGGCGGCATCCGGCGATCTCATTGGCGCGGTTGGCGATCACCTCATTGACGTTCATATTGGTTTGAGTGCCGCTGCCCGTCTGCCACACCACCAGGGGGAATTCCCTGTCGAGGCCGCCGCTGAGGATCTCATCGGCAGCCTGAGTGATCGCCTTGAGCTTATCGTCCGTCATCCTCCGGGGAAGCAGGACGCTGTTCGCGGCGGCAGCCGCTTTTTTCATCAGGGCAAAGGCGCTGATGATCTCGCCGGGCATAAGATCTCTTCCGCGCCCGATGGGGAAGTTCTGGATGCTTCTCTGGGTCTGAGCGCCCCAGTACCGGTTGGAGGGTACTTTGACTTCTCCCATGGAATCATGCTCGATCCGGTAACTGTCCATAATGACGCATCTCCGTTCTTTGTTGAAATCAAGCCGGGCGGAACGTGTTTCCTCCCGGCTTGATGGTGATGTGAAATGATCAACGTTTTGGATTAAGGATGTTTTCCAGGACAGGCCCCACCAGATCGCCCAGCATCTCGCCGGCGCCTGAAATAAGACCGCTCAGGATATCGGTCTCCTGACCTTTGAGGACCTGGAGGCATTTCTCTTTCGCTGCCTGGTCCGCTTCACGGTAGAGAGCGATCAGCTTCTTTTCGGCCGCGGTCAGGATCAGTTCGTTTTTGCCCGCCGTTCCCGTTTTTGCCTTCACGTTCCTGCCGGAGGCTTTGACGGTGCCGGTAGCTGTTGTTTTTCTCCTGGACGCGGTCGAACTGGGAGCTGAGGCCGGTCTGCGCGCCGCCGCGGTCTTCGTTTGAGCTGTTTTCTTCGCCGCGGTCGATTTCCCCGAAGAGGGGATGGCGTCCCTGATGGAGGATCCTGTCTTCCCGGTAGGCATGTTTACGCTCCTTGTTTTAGATCAGCCGATAACGCTCTTGCCGCCCATGTACATCCTCAGGGGCTCGGCGATGGTGATGGTCCCGTCCGCCTGGAGATGATTTTCCAGATAAGCGATCAGCATCCGGGGCGGAGCCACGACGGTGTTGTTGAGGGTATGGGCCAGGTACTTCTTGCCGTCCTTGCCCTTCACGCGGATCTGCAGCCGTCTGGCCTGCGCGTCGCCCAGATTGGAGCAGGAACCGACCTCGAAATACTTCTTCTGGCGGGGGCTCCAGGCTTCCACGTCCAGGCTCTTGACTTTCAGGTCAGCCAGGTCGCCGGAGCAGCACTCCAGGGTCCTCACCGGGATGTCCATGTTCCTGAACAGCTCGACTGTGTACTGCCACAGCTTCTCGAACCACGCTTTGCTGTCTTCGGGACGGCACACCACGATCATTTCCTGTTTTTCGAACTGATGGATGCGGTAAACGCCGCGCTCCTCGATGCCGTGAGCGCCCACTTCCTTCCTGAAGCAGGGGGAGTAGCTGGTCATGGTATAGGGGAGAGCGTCCTCATCCAGGATCGTATCGATGAACTTGCCGATCATGGAATGTTCCGACGTGCCGATCAGGTACAGGTCCTCACCCTCGATCTTGTACATCATGTTTTCCATCTCGGCAAAGGACATGACGCCGTTCACCACGCTGCCGTGGATCATAAAGGGAGGAACACAGTAAGTGAAGCCTTTATCGATCATGAAGTCGCGGGCGTAGCTCAGCACGGCGCTGTGCAGCCGGGCGATATCGCCCATCAGGTAATAGAAACCGTTGCCGCTGGTCTTCCTGGCGCTGTCCAGGTCGATGCCGCTGAGCCTCTCCATGATGTCCACATGGTAGGGGATCTCGTAATCAGGCACCACCGGCTCGCCGAAGCGCTCGATCTCCACGTTTTCACTGTCGTCCTTCCCGACGGGAACGCTGTCGTCGATGATATTGGGGATGATCAGCATCCTGCGGCGGATCTCTTCCCTGAGATCGTCTTCCTTCGCGGCCAGCTCCTGCAGCTCGGCAGCCATGTTGCCGACCTCTTTCTTGGCCGCTTCCGCTTCGTCCTTTTTCCCCTGACCCATCAGGGCGCCGATCTTCTTGGAGATGACATTGCGCTGATTTCTGAGATAGTCGGCCTTCTGGAGCGCTTCCCGGTATTCCTTGTCAAGAGCGAGCACCTCATCCACCAGCGGCAGTTTACTGTCCTGGAACTTTTTGCGGATGTTGTTTTTGACGAGCTCGGGATCGGTCCTGATCAGATTGATATCTAACATAATGCCTCCTCACGCATTGTATGATCGCTGATCGAAAAGAAACGTGTTCCGCCGCGCGTGCGGCGGAAAGACAACGATTGAAGGATACACTCAAATCCCGCCGGAGTCAAGGCAGGGCGGCAAAAAACTCACCGCTCGGAAGGTTGCCTGCCCTTGACAATCTGTGTACAATAGATAGGCGGCATGTGAGCCTGCCGCGAAAGAGCATATAAACGGAAAGGAAGCACTTGAAATGACGAAGATCGACATTATTTCCGGTTTTCTCGGTGCCGGGAAAACGACACTGATCAAAAAGCTCCTGAAGGAAGCTTTCAAGGGTGAGCAGGTCGTTCTGATAGAGAACGAGTTCGGCGAGATCGCCATCGACGGCGGATTTCTGAAGGAAGCGGGCATCCAGATCAAAGAGATGAATTCCGGGTGCATCTGCTGCTCCCTGGTGGGCGATTTCGGGACCGCTCTCAATGAGGTCATCGACCGTTATCATCCCGACCGGGTGATCATCGAGCCCAGCGGTGTGGGCAAACTGTCGGACGTGATCAGGGCCGTGCAGAAGGCGGGCCTGACCGGTGACGTGGTGCTCAACAGCTACACCACCGTGGCCGATGTCAACAAATGCAAAATGTACCTGAAAGCCTACGGTGAATTCTTCGAGAATCAGCTCAAGTACGCCAAGGTGGTGATCCTGAGCAGGACGGACACGCCCCAGGCGACGGAACAGAAGATCAAAGATACGGTGGCCATGATCCGTGAGCTGAACGGCGAGTGCGCCGTGATCACCACGCCCGCCGACCGTCTGGACGCGCAGACGATCCTGACCGCCATGGAAGAAGGCAAGAAGGCGTTCACGCTGTCTGTCCCGCTGCCGGATGACGACGAGGATGAGGACGAGCACGAGCATCATCACCATCATCACGACGATGACGACGATGACGAGCACGAGCACGAGCATCATCACCATCACGACGACGATGACGACGGCGATGAGGATGAGCATGAGCATGAGCATCATCACCATGATCATCACGGCCATCATCACCATCATGCCGACGAGGTATTCACTTCCTGGGGCGGCGAGACGGCCAGAAAGTTCACCGCGGATGAGGTCCGGGATATCCTGACCGTCCTTTCCGAGGATCATTCCTATGGCGAAGTGCTCAGGGCGAAGGGCATGCTGGACGGCGCGGACGGCACCTGGATCTACTTTGACATGGTGCCCGGCGAATGCGATATCCGTTCCGGCGCGCCCGACATCACCGGCAGGTTCTGCGTGATCGGGGCTCATCTTGACGAGGACAAACTCAAGGCCCTGTTCAAACTGTAAAGGAGGAACATCACATGCCTGACCGCGGTATCCCCGTATACCTGATCACGGGCTTTATCGAGAGCGGAAAGACCACTTTTCTCACCTACAGCCTGCAGCAGAAGAACTTCATGATCCCCGGGAGGACGCTCCTGATCGTCTGTGAGGAAGGTGAGGAAGAGTTTGACCCGGCGGACCTGACAAGAGCGCGGGTCTCCGTGGAAAAGATCAGTGACGCTTCCGAACTGACTTTGGACAAGCTGCAGCAGCTGGAAAAGAAATACCGTCCCGCCCGTGTCATGGTGGAATACAACCCCATGTGGGGCGTCGGAAATTTCTACGACATGCCCAAGCCGAAAAAATGGGAGCTTGTCCAGCATATCGTGACCGTGGATACCACCACCTTCCAGGTGTTCCTCAACAACATGAGGCCGATCTTCACGGACATGATCAACGGCGCGGATATGGTCATCTTCAACCGCTGCAAAAAGGACGATCCCCTGGCGAATTACCGCCGGGCCGTGAAAGTGGTCAGCCCCACCAGCGACGTGCTCTTCGAGGCGAAGGACGGATCCATGATCGATATTTTCGAGGATTCCATGCCCTTCAGCCTGGATACGGATCCCATCTGCGTGGATGACATTGATTTCGGGCTCTGGTATATGGACATGCAGGATCATCCCGACCGGTACCGCGGCAAGCGGGTGCAGATCAAGGGCATGGTGATCCGGTCCCGTGAGGACGGGGCGCACTATTTCGTGCCCGGCAGGAAAGCCATGACCTGCTGCGCGGACGATATCCGGTTCCTCGGTTATCTGTGCCGCAGCGATCTGGCGCCGAAGCTCACCGAAGGTGAATGGGTGCGGGTCACGGGCACGGTCAAGGAAGAGTATAATTCCGTCTATCAGGGAAGAGGTCCGGTGATCTGGGCGCAGGAGATCGAGAAGGCCGACCCGCCTGAGGAAGAGCTCGTATTCTTCTCGTAAACCAAAGCGGCAGTGTTCCGATACCGATATCAAAAGCGGCTCCCGGTTTTTCGCGGGAGCCGCTTTGCTGTTCATGTTCCGATCATCCGAGAGTCACTTCGATCCGGTGCACCTTTCCGTCACCGAACAGAGGCAGGAGATCGCCTTCGACCGGTTTTCCGTCCGCGGTAACGGTCCTGACGCCGCGGCAGACTTTATCGGGATTGCTGATCCGGATGTCGTAGACAGCGCCTCTGAAGCGGCGGCACACCTGATAGCCGTCCCAGTCGTGGGGGATGCAGGGATCGATCCTGAGGCCGTCCCAGTCCGGTTTGATCCCCAGGATATAATTGCTGATCACATAGAAATTCCACGCGGCGGTGCCGGTCAGCCAGGAGTTCTTGGCCTGGCCGAAATTGACCGCGTCCTTTCCGGCGATCATCTGGCTGTATACATAGGGCTCCATCTTGTGCTTTTCACTGATCTCTTCACGGTAGGCAGGGGCGATCTTCCTGTACAGGTCGAACGCTCTGTCGCCGTGGCCCAGAACAGTCTCGGCGGCGATGATCCAGGGATTGTTGTGACAGAAGATGCCGGCGTTCTCCTTGTATCCAGGGGGATAGGAGGACACTTCGCCCAGCTCCAGATGATACTCTTTGTAGGCAGGCTGGAGGAGCACGATACCGTGTTCCGTTTCCAGATACTTCCGTACGCTGTCCATCGCCTTCTGAGCCTTGCCGTCCTCAACGCCCACGCCGGCCATCACGCAGTAGCCCTGGGATTCGATGAATATCTTTCCGTCCTCACACTCATGGCTGCCCACTTTGTTCCCCAGAGCGTCATAGGCTCGGATGAACCATTCCCCGTCCCAGCCGGCTGTCAGGATGGCCTGCTTCATCTTGTCCACTTCCGCCTGGGCTTCTGCCGCCTTTTCGGTATGGCCAAGCCGTTTCTCAAGAGCGATGAGCTCGGGACCGATGGCCACGAACATGCCGGCGATCAGCACCGATTCAGCCACCCTGTCGTCCGGCGCGTCGGGATTTGAGAAGGTCTGGAAGCTCTCATCCGGTGTGTCCGAGAAACAGTTCAGGTTCAGGCAGTCGTTCCAGTCCGCGCGGCCGATCAGAGGCAGCCCGTGGGGCCCCAGATTGTTGACCACATGGCCGAAACTGACTTCAAGGTGCTCCAAAAGAGTTCCGCAGTCATTCGGATCGGAGTCGTAGGGCGTTTTTTCATCCAGGATGGCGAAGTCCCCGGTCTCTTTGATATAGGCCGCCGTGCCGGCGATCAGCCA
>CACZOZ010000387.1:0-2729 GCA_902782865.1 uncultured Eubacteriales bacterium | reverse complement strand
TTCCGCTGGAGCATCTCGGTCACCGTCCGGTCCTCCAGGTTCACGGTGAGGCCCTGATCCATGACCACCGCCCTGGTCCCGGACACCGTGTCCGCCGCTGTGGTATCGGCCTGACTGACCGTCCATCCGGGCTGGAATTCTTTCAGCCAGCCCCACAATGTGGCCGGCACGCTCGGGATGACCATCCACAGGATGATCCAGCCCCTCTTCCTGCCGAAGACCTCGATCAGGCCCAGATACACCCTCACCGTATAGATGAACACGACCATCGCGTTCAGCAGGCTGAAGATAGCCAGGAACAGCGCGAAGTTGGAATCCGGATCCACAAAATACGTGGTGATCAGGCACACATCGGAAATGGCCTCGACCACGAACAGTATCCTGCCCTCCGGCTCCCTGTCGGCGCATGTGGACAGTTTGTAAAACTTGAACAGGGGAACGAGCGACCACCAGGGCTTGACGCCGCATTTGCGGAAGATCTGCCACAGACCGGCGATGAACAGGGTCTGCGTGATGATGTTCACGAGGCTCAAATCCGTATCGAAGATGAGTATCGGGAGCAGTTCCAGGATCTTTTGCGTCATAGCGGTTTTCCTTTCTGTCAGGATATCGTCAAGTATACTCCGTTTCTCGCTCAACGGCAAGCCGCCGGGGCCCGGGAACAGTATTTATACTATGACAGATCGTCTCTTTTTTTCGTTCCCTGCCGCTCATTGAAAACAGTCATCCCGTCTGGTATAATCACCAAACGAACCCGGCGGCCCGAAAGGGCCCTCCCATGACGGAACGGCCCGGCCGATCGGTTTTGACAGGGGCGGAGGATCTTACTATGAAAACAGCGCTCATTCTGGAAGGAGGCGCCATGCGGGGCATGTTCACATGCGGCGTCCTGGACGTGCTGATGGAGCACCGCGTCACATTCGACGGCGCCGCCGGCATCTCCGCGGGAGCCGTGTTCGGCTGCAACTTCAAGTCCCGACAGATCGGCCGCGCGTTCCGCTACAACAGGAGATACTGCCGGGATCCGCGCTACTGCAGCCTCCGGTCCCTGATCATGACCGGGGACCTGTACGGGGCGGACTTCTGCTACCGGGAGCTGCCGGATGAACTGGACCCCTTCGACCGGAAGGCCTTCAGGCTTGATCCCATGGCGTTCCATGTGGGCGCGACGAACATCCTGACCGGCGCTGCCGAGTTCCACGCGTGCGCCGACGGCGGGCAAGAGGACATGCTCTGGATGAGAGCCTCCGCCTCCATGCCCCTTGTGTCCCGCCCGGTCAGGATCGGAAGCAGTGAGTATCTGGACGGCGGCATCGCCTGCGCGGTCCCGTACGGCCATATGACCGATCTGGGGTATTCAAAACAGGTGATCGTGCTGACCCGGCCCCGGGGCTACCGCAAAAAAAAGAGCCCGCTCCTGCCTCTTTTCAGGCCGTGGCTCCGGGAAGAAGGCCTGAAAAGGGCGATGGAGAGCAGGCATATCATGTACAACCGCCAGATGGACGAGATCGACGCGCTGGAGGGCCGGGCCCTGGTGATCCGCCCCCCGAAGGATCTCGGGATCCGCCGTGTCGAGCGGGATCCGAAAGCCCTTGAAAGGGCTTACCTCACGGGACGCGCCCAGGGCGAGGCGCGGCTCAGCGAGATCCGCCGCTTTCTGGAGACGTGACATCCCCCTCCCCGGTCAGACCTTCCAGACGGTGAGCGCACTGCCTGCAGGGACGGAGCAGATCCTCCCCCGTCACGGCGCCCACGGCGTTCGACCACAGGCAGATGCTCCTCAAAACGGGCATCACGCTCTGCCCTTTCGGGGTGATGCGGTACTCCACCCGGGGAGGCACCTCGTTGAAGGCTTCCCGGCTGATGATCCCCTCCCGGATCAGATCGCTCAGCGCCGCCGACAGGACCCCGTCGCTGATATTGTCCATCTCCTGTTTGAGGTCCCGGAACCGCATCGGCCCACAGTTGGACAGCAGGCAGAGCACCCGGGACTTCCATTTCCCGCCCAGCACTTCCAGCCCGTACTCAAACGGGCAGCGGATCTTATCCACTAATTTCTTCTGGTAAACCATGCCAATCCTCCTCCACCGGAACAGGATGCCCTCATTATACCAGAGCAGCGGCAAAACACAAAGAACTCTTCAATACTACCGAATTAATTAGCTGCTCATAATTTCAGTTGCATTATTGACGCTGCCGCGGCCGGGCCTTTACAATGCCTGTATCAGAAAACACTTTAAGGAGGCCCTTTCCATGAAAAAGATCGAGAATATGAACCGCCGTGATTTCCTGCGCGCCGCCGGCAAAGCCGCTTTGGGCGCCGTGGCCGTTTCCAGCCTGCCCCTGGCCGCTTCTGCCGAAGAAGCCAAGGCTCCCGTATGGCCCTGGAAATACGTGCCCCTGGACAAGGAAGCCCTGCTCAAGCACTGCTATGAGATGTTCTATCAGTACGGCGGCTGCGGCGGCGGCTGCTTCGGCGGCATCATCGACGTGATGACCGATGTGACCGGCTATCCCTACAATGAGCTGATCCCCGGCAAGGCCTGCTCCCTGATGGCCGGCGGCTACGGCACCGGCACCCTGTGCGGCTCCCTGGCCGGCGCCCTCACCTTCGTGGGCCTGGTCTGCGAGCCCGCGGACGCCGCCGCTGTGCGCAACGACCTGTTCGACTGGTACCGCGAGCATGAATTTCCCTCCTACCAGCCGGAATTCGAGTCCATCACCACGGT
>CACZOZ010000386.1:0-5626 GCA_902782865.1 uncultured Eubacteriales bacterium | reverse complement strand
GTGTTGCTGCTGGTGATGGTATTCTCTGTGTTTACCGTCCCGATGGCGTCGGCGGAAGCTCCCGCCACGTCCGAGACGGGGACCCTGGCTGCCGGTTCGGCCGGTGCCATTTACACCCCGATCGTTGAAGCTGATCATTACAAAGAGAAAGTCATTATCGGTACGAACCTGCAGGCCAGGACGATCGATCCCCAGGCTGAAAGCGACATGGCCCATGACGACTTCTTCCGCATGACCCACAACCGTCTGACCTACTATGACAGTGCCAAGCAGGAAGTCAAGCCCGAACTGGCGACCGAGTGGGAATGGATCTCCGACACCGAACTGGTGTTCAAGCTCCGGGACGATGTGTATTTCCACAACGGCAACAAGTTCACGGCTGAAGATGTCGTGTTCACCTTTGAGCGTTCCCGCACATCCCCTGTGTGCGCCAGCAAGCTGGTGTTCCTGGAGAGCTTTGAGGCGCTGGACGACTACACCCTCAAAATGACCCTGACGCAGCACTATACCGACTGGCTGATCCTCCTGAACAACTGCGTGTTCTGCATCATGGACAAGGAAGCCGTCGAAGCGGATCCCGAAGCGGGCCCCGGCATCGGAACCGGTGCCTGGATCATCAAGAAGATGACGGCGAACACCTCTGTCGAGCTTATCCGCAACGACAACTACTGGGGCGAGCTTCCCAAGACCAAGGAAGTCGTGCTCCAGTACATCGCGGAGGACTCTGCCCGCCTGATCGCTCTGCAGAACGGCGAGATCGATGTGTGTATCGACCCGGCCAACACGGAGCTCGATTTCATTCGTGATGACCCGAACCTGGATCTGGTGCGCTTCCAGTCCACCACCAGTACCTTCTTCGCTTTCAACTGCTCCCGTGAGCCCGGTAACAACGTGAACCTGCGCCGTGCCGTAGCCCATGCCATCAACTTTGATGAGGTCCTTCTGGCGGCGACAGAAGGCAATGCCACCAAGTGCATCCCGTTCTGGGGCTGGGCGACTTACGGCTATGATGACACGATGGAGCCCTACGAGTACAATCTGGACCTGGCCAAGAAGTATATGGCCGATGCGGGTTATCCCGACGGCGGTGTCACCATCGAGGTCATGGTCAGCAATGCGGAACGCAAGATCGCGCTGCAGGTGGTGCAGGCCAACCTGAAGAAGATCGGTGTCGATATCAAGATCTATGAATGCGACCACAGCACCATCATCGGCAGGACTACGTTCGCGGAACCGATCCATGAAGCGATGCTCTTCTACACCAGCTGGAACTATGAAGGCGATGACGGACGGCGCATGCTCTATGCCGGCAGCAACGTAAACAAGGCTATCTACACCAACCAGAAGGTCATGGATCTGCTGGACCAGGCGGCCGTGCTGCCGGACGGTGATGAGCGCCTTGCGATCTACAAGGAAGTCCAGGCGATCATCCATGATGAAGCTCCCTGGATCCCGCTGTACTACGCGGTTAAGAGCGTCGGCATCAACAAGAACTGCGGCGGCATCATCTGGGAGCCGATGCAGCGCCATGACTTCACTTACATCTGTGTTGCCATCAAGTAATTTACACCGTTTCCCCGAATAATTCACCCGGCGGCCGTAAAACGCCGCCGGGTTCTCCAAATTTACTGCAATTGAGGTGAAGGCGAGTGTATCGATATTTTCTGAAGAGGATTCTTCAGATCATTCCAGTCATTATCGGCGTCTCGTTTCTCATATTCTTTATCATGGATCTGGCGCCGGGAACGGCTGTTGATCTGCTGACTGCCGGGGATGCCACGCCTGAACAGATCGCCGCGATCAAGCATCAGTACGGATATGATCGGAGCGTTTTTTACCGGTACGGCAAGTACATGCTTAATTTTCTTCATGGTGATCTGGGCACCTCTTACCTTAACACGGATTCGGTCTGGCTCACTTATCTTGAACGGCTCCCGGTCACGCTGTTCCTGTCTTTGGGCGCGTTCATCGTTTCCGTGGTGATCGCGGCGATCATGGGTATCATATCGGCTGTTCGTCATGGTACGCTGGTGGACAGTGTCTGTATGGCGATCGCGATGATCGGTCTGGCCATGCCGGTCTTCTGGCTGGGCCTTCTGCTGATCCTTGTGTTCTCAAACAGGCTGGGATGGCTGCCCTCCACGGGTGTGAGCGCAGGCTTGAAAAGCTACATCCTTCCATCCATCACGCTGGGTTTCTTCTACGCAGCGGCGCTGGCACGTACGGTCCGGTCCTCCATGCTGGACGTATCCCGGCAGGATTATCTGGACACGGCGCGTTCCAAGGGCGTGAGTGAATGGAAGATCCTTTTCAAGCACTCCCTGCGCAACGCGCTGATACCGATCATCACGGTCATGGGCACCCAGGTGGCCGCGACGCTGGGCGGTGCCGTGGTCGTGGAATCCGTGTTTGCCATGCCCGGTGTCGGAAAGCTGATCGTTGATTCCGTCAACCAGCGGGATGTGCCGATGGTGACCGGCAGCATTGTTTTGACGACTGCGCTGGTCAGTATCACATTGCTGATCGTTGATCTTCTGTACGCTGTCATCGATCCCCGCATCAAGGCACAGTATTCAAGAGGGGGAAAGAGACGATGAGCAAAAAGAGAAGGGGCAGGGCCCCCGGCCGTTATGAAAAGCGCAGTCAGGCCAAAGAGGTCTGGATCCAGTTCCGAAGGAACAAAGGGGCGATGATCGGCCTTGTCATTATCATTCTCATGATCATCGGCACGATCGTCGCCAATCTGGTGCTCGACTTTGATGAACAGGTCGCCGGCCCGAATATCCTTGAGAGGCTGAAGTCGCCCAACGGTGACCATATCATGGGCACGGACGAACTGGGAAGAGATTTGGCTACGAGGATCATATACGGCGCCAGGTATTCTTTTGTGATCGGGTTTTCGGCCGTGTTCATCGCCGTGATCATCGGGGTGCCCCTCGGAGCGTTCGCGGGTTTTTACGGCGGTAAATGGGGCGAACTGATCATGCGTGTCACTGACATACTGGCGGCTGTTCCGTCCATGCTGATGGCTGTGGTCATCGTTTCCGCTCTGGGTCATGATACGATCAACCTTGTGATCGCCATAGGGATCTGTACGATCCCGGAACTGGTCCGTATCACCCGCGCCGCGGTGTTGATGGTCAGAGACCAGGAATATGTCGAATCCGCGCGCATGGTAGGCATGAAGGATGTGGAGATCATCTTTGAGCATGTACTTCCCAATTGCCTGTCCCCGATCCTGGTACAGATCGCGCTGCGTACGGCATCCAGCATCATCACCGCTTCTGCCCTGAGTTATCTCGGATTCGGCGTCCAGATGCCCAACCCGGAATGGGGAGCCATGCTTTCGGCAGCCCGCAATTATCTGCGCAATTACAGCTACATGTGCCTGTTCCCGGGCCTGGCTATTATGGTCACCGTGCTTTCCCTGAATCTGATCGGTGACGGTCTGCGGGATGCCATGGATCCCAAACTGAGGAGGTGAGAAAGGTGCAGGAGAATGATATCGTATTGGATGTCAAAGACTTGGCGATAGAGTTCCACGTCGACAATGAGGTCATCAAAGCAGTCAATCATATTTCCTTTAAGGTGCGGCAGGGCAAGACGCTGGGGCTTGTCGGCGAGACCGGGGCAGGAAAAACGACGACCGCGAAAGCGATCATGCGCCTGACACCGATCCCGCCGGGGGTGATCCGGAGCGGGGATATCCACGTGTGCGGCAGGGATGTTCTGCATATGGATAAGCGGGAACTCGGAAAGTTTCGGGGCAAGGAGATCTCGATGATCTTTCAGGACCCGATGACAGCGCTCAATCCGGTATTGACAGTGGGAGAACAGATCGCGGAAAGCATCAGGCTGCATGAGCATCTGAATAATCACGAGGCCCAGAAGCGTGCCGGGGAAATGCTTGAGATCGTTGGGATACCCGCGAACAGGGCCAACGATTACCCGCATCAATTCTCGGGCGGTATGAAGCAGAGGGTGGTCATCGCTCTGGCGCTGGCGTGCAATCCGAAGCTTTTGATCGCGGATGAGCCGACCACTGCTCTGGACGTGACGATCCAGGCTCAGGTCCTGGAACTGATGCGCAAGATCCGCGATGAATATCAAATGGCCATGATCATGATCACGCATGATCTGGGTATCGTGGCGGAGATCTGTGACGAAGTAGCGGTCATGTATGCGGGGCATATCGTGGAGCATGGAACGCTCGAGGATGTATTCCTCAGGACCAAGCACCCGTATACGGAAGGCCTGTTCAATTCTCTTCCCGATATCTCTAACCGCAGCGAACCGCTGAAGCCCATACCCGGCATGATGCCGAATCCGGCGGATCTGCCGGCGGGCTGCGCCTTCGCGCCGCGCTGCGCTTATGCCACCGAGAAGTGCAGGGCCGGCATTCCCCCCGAGATCGCATTTTCCGACACGCATTTTGCCCTTTGCTCAGCATATGAGGACCCGGGATTCTGCCTGAAGGGGAAGAAAAAAGATGAGTGATACGATTCTCGAAGTTCAAAATCTGAAGAAATATTTTAAAACACCGGAAGGTATCCTTCACGCGGTGGATGATATTTCTTTCAAGATCGAGCGTAACAAGACATTGGGTGTGGTGGGAGAATCCGGCTGCGGTAAATCGACTCTGGGCCGCTGTATCCTTCGTTTGATCGAACCGACAGCCGGCAAAGTCTTCTTCGACGGTAAAGATATCACGACGATGGACTTTGGCGAGCTGAGAAAGACGCGAAAGGATATGCAGATGATCTTTCAGGATCCCTATGCGTCTCTGGACCCCAGAAGGACGGTCTTTCAGACGATACGGGAGCCTATCCTGAAGAATCATCTTTGTCCGAAGAATCAGATCGAGGATAAGGTTATCGAGCTGATGGAGCTCGTTGGACTGGCGGAACGGTTTTCCAATTCGTTTCCCCATGAGCTTGATGGCGGCCGCAGGCAGCGCGTCGGCATTGCGCGGGCGCTGGCTATGAATCCGAGGTTCATCGTATGCGATGAGCCCGTGTCCGCACTGGATGTTTCCATACAGGCTCAGATCCTGAACCTGCTCAAACAGCTTCAGAAGCAGCTGAACCTGACGTACATATTCGTCACGCACGATCTGAGTGTAGTCAATTATTTCTCGGATGACATCATCGTGATGTATCTGGGGCAAGTCGTGGAGATGGCGCCCACGGAAGAACTGTTTTCCCATCCGATGCATCCGTATACGGAAGCTCTTCTGTCTGCGATACCGGTCCCGAGGGTGAATTACAACAGAGAACGCATCATCCTGAAGGGTGAGATCACCTCACCGATCGATCCGCCGGACGAATGCAGGTTCGCAAAACGGTGCCGATATGCCTGCGAAAGCTGCAAAGCGAAAGGGCCGCAGCTTAAAGAAGTGAGCCCCGGCCACTTTGTTTCATGTTTTCGGTGTGAGGAAATGTCAAAATAACACGAATCATCAACCGTGATTTATAGACAGAAAGAAGAGAAGAGGCATGAGAATCAAAGTTGTACAGCCACCTTACCCCTGGAAAACGGAAGATACCGGAAAAAGTATTTCTTTTATTTGCCAGGAACTGCAGAAATGCGATGACTCGTTAGACCTGATCTTAATGCCGGAATGCTG
>CACZOZ010000385.1:0-5266 GCA_902782865.1 uncultured Eubacteriales bacterium | reverse complement strand
CCGACGGCGGTTTTTTCAACTGGGCCATCGAGCTGAAGGAGACCGGGAACGTGATCGGCAATATCTCGGTGGTCCGTCTGGACGAGCTGGTATCTCAGGCCGAGATCGGGTACTGCATGAGCCGGGCGTTTTGGGGACGGGGCATCATGCCCGAGGCGCTCAGGGCCGTGATCGGATATCTGTTCGATACGGTGGAGGTGGAGCGGGTCACGGCCTGCCATGACGCCAACAATCCCAAGTCCGGCCGGGTCATGCAAAAAGCCGGCATGAAGTTCGAGGGCATCATGCGGGGCGCCGGCAGGAACAATCAGGGGATCTGTGACGAAGTGCGCTACGGTCTCCTGCGCGGTGACCTGAAGACAGAGCCTCCGAAAGAAAAGGCGGATGTGACCGTCCGCTTCGCCCGGGACGAGGACCTTGCGCGCGTCAACGAGCTGCGCAGGCAGGTCAACGATCTGCACGTCGCGGGAAAGCCGGAGGTATTCAAACCCGGATTCTGCGATGAGCTCCGGGATTATATCCATGTCATCCGGCATGATCCCAACAAGGAGATCGTCGTCGCGGAGATCGGCGGCAGCGTGTGCGGGTTTGCTGTGCTGAATCATATCGTGAGGCCTGAAAACCCCTTCATGTACGAGCGGAACTATCTGGACATCGACGAGTTCGGCGTGGATGAGGCTTTCCGCCGGCGGGGCGCGGCTGGGGCGATGATCCGCTTCATCCGTTCCTGGGCCAAGGATCAGGGCTTCAGGCGCCTGGAACTGAATATGTGGGAATTCAACCGTGGCGCGCTGGCCTTTTACGAGGCGGCCGGGTTCACCACCTACCGGCGGTATATGGAAATGCCTCTTTGACGCGGATGATTTATCCCTCATCCTGCCCGGCCAGGGCTTCCGCCTTGAGGAGGATCTGCCTTCGCGCGTGCTCGGGATCCCTGCAGGGGATGAGTTCCGTCCTGTCTCCGGCGATGAGCCCGCACAGGATCATCGGATACCAGCAGGGGGATCTGAGCATGCTCTCGGTCTCCCTGTCGTCCCGGATATAGAATGCGCTGACATATTTGCCCAGCGAGGCGGCATATACCATTTCCGCGACGGTCCCGGGGCAGGCGGCTCCGTCCAGGAGGAAGAACGCGTGAGTGCATCTTCCGATCTGTTCCGCTTCCGCTCCGACGATCTCGCGGTCCGCCATCCCGTCGCTTTCAAAATAGAACGGGCCCACATAGGCCAGGTCCTCCCCCAGGGGGATCGTGCCGCGTCCCCGGAGCAGTTTCCGGGTATCCTTCAGGAGCATGGCCCGGTAATCTTCGGCGGCTTTTGTTTCGTAGTCCTCTTCCAGATAGTCAAAGCAGAAACCTCCGCCGCAGAACAGGTATTTCATCCGATCCCCTCCCTCATGTGCCGTTACAGCTTGAAATTAAGATAAACGCTCACGGGACCTTGCGCCCCGTGAGCGTTTGTTTGATTGGCCTGGATCATTTGCCGGAGATCACGATCCCGTCCACTGCGATGTAGGGGACCACGCACCTTCCGTCGCACAGGAGCTCCCTGGAGATGCCCCGGATATGCTTCCAGATCTCGCCCAGGTTCCCGTTCACCATGGTCTCGGTCACGGCGCCTTTGATACGGCCGTCCTCGATGAGGAAGCTGTTCTTCGCCACGCCGGAGAACTCACCGTTGGTGCCGGGCTGCCCGCCGGAGAAACCGCCGAGGATCAGGCCCTTTTTGACAGAAGCGATCATCTCCTCAAGGGTCTTGTCCCCGGGTTCGATGACCAGGTCGGACCCGGTGTTTTTCACCACGGGGCGGCCGGTCTTGTTGGCACCGTAGAGGCTGAGCATATGGGTCTTCAGCACGCCCTTGTCGATGAGGGTCACGTCTTCGGTGCGGAACCCGTTGCTCGTGGCGCGCTCGCCCATGACGATCCTGTCATCGAAGGGCTTGAGGGAGATGGTCAGTCCTTCGTCCGCCACCTTTTCACCCACTTTGTTCAGCCACTGGCTGGTGCCGTCGATGATCACGCCTTCACCGATGTAGTTCATCAGGGTCATATAGATCAGCTCCAGCGCGCAGCCGGGGGTGATGATGACCGGGCCCTCGAATTTGCCCTGGAGGGTCTCGGGGCGGATGCTGTTCTGGATGTCCTCCAGGCGGCGGCGCAGGTCGCCCATGTCGATGAATTCCCTGTCCAGGTCCTTCATGCAGATGCCGGTATAATCCAGGCCCGTGGTCCTTTCGCCGTCCGTCGCGCAGATCTCCACGGAGAAGGTGTACTGCCCGGCAAAGGCTTCGAATTCGGTGCCGTTGGTGTTGCGGGAGATCCAGCTCCACCGGTCATAGGAACCGATGCCGCTCATGATCCTCACCTTGGGATAATCCCGGGCCACCGTGTCCAGGAATTCCCGGATCCGCAGGATGAACCGGTCCATGTCCGGCTCGGTGACGCCCTGACGGAACACGTCCCTGCCCTGGTCCGGGGCGATGTCGTGGCAGGGATCCTCCGCGGCCGCGTCGGCTGCCGCTTCAGCGTCCGCGGCCAGCTTTTTCAGGCCGTCTTCCGTCATGTCGTTGCCGTGGACCGAGCCTGTCTTCGCGCCTTTGAACACCCGCAGGGAACAGGCGTTGTTGAACACGGTGCGCATCAGTTTGAAGCCGCCGCTCTCCAGGTTCAGCTCCTGCTTTTCCGACTGGGACAGGGTGTAGGTGTATTTTTCGATGTTCTGTTCCCGGAGGGCTCCCTCCAGGATGCCGGCTGCTGTTCTCAGTTCCATATTATCTGCCTCCGATCATGATCTTGCAGCGCATATGAGGTCCGCCCATGCCCACGGCCATCGGCTGCTTCTTGCCGCAGAAACCGCTGGAGGACCATTCCACCTTGTCGGACACCATGTCGACGGTCTTGAGCATGTCGAAGGCCACGCCGGTCACGGTGGTATCCAGGAGAGCCCTGCCGAGTTTTCCGTTTTTGATCTCGTATCCGCAGGTGACGCCGAACATGAATTCGCCCGTCAGGTCCGCCTGGCCGTTCCCGGAATCGATCAGGTAGTACCCGTCGTCCACCGACGCGATCAGGTCCTCCACAGAATGCTTGCCGGGCAGGATGCAGGTGTTGCGCATCCGGATCAGGGGCTCATCCGAGAAGGTCCAGCCCCTGGCGTTGCCGGTGGGCGTCATATCGTATTCCGCCGCGCTCTCCCGGTCGTTCATGTAGCCGGTCAGGATGCCGTCCTTGATCAGCACGTCGTCCACGGCCCTGACGCCCTCGTCGTCCAGGTATACCGGCAGCGGCGCCGGGTTCCCCTCGTAGGTGTGGGCGAAGTCCACCATGGTGACCATTTCCGAGGCCACGCGCTTGTGAAGGTTCGGGCCGGCGACGCTGCCGCCGCGCACCAGATCGGCCTCCACGGTGTGCCCCACGGCCTCGTGGGCCAGCATACCGCCCATCATGCCGCCCAGCACCACGGTCTTGTAGCCCGCGTCGGCGTAGATGCCTTCTTTTTTGTCCATCAGCTTTTTATACAGCTCGTCGATCCCGGGGTACAGTTTTTCGGGGCTTGTGAAATGGTCGAAGAAGCTGCCGTACCCGCCGAAGGCTTTGAAGAGCTCCACCGGGACGCCCTTGGCGGTCTCGGCGCTCATCATCACGTAGACATAGCAGCGGGGCGTGACCAGATGCCCGTCACAGGCGTCCGAGGTGTAGACGATCCTGTCCTGGGAATCCTCGGTGTACACGACGGTCCGGCTGCTCAGATCGGGATACTTTTCCGAAATATAGTGGTCCAGCGTCTGGCACAGTTCGATGGCCAGCTTCTGTTCCGCGTCCGTGATCTGTCCGTTCAGGGGAACGGTGCCCTTGCAGGGGGAGGGGGGAAGGATCATGTCCCGTCCGGAATGCCTGCCCAGGAACAGCGCGTTCTCCGTCGCGGCCCGGATCACCTTCTCCGCCGCTTCGGGCGTGTACTCGGCGATGGACGCGAAGCCGAAGGTGCCCCGGTTGTTCACCCGCGCGTTGATCCCCGCCGACTCACTGCGGGCGTTCTGCACCAGGTTGCCCTTGAGGAGGACCACCCGGCGGTTGCGGTTCTCATGCCCGCGCAGGACTGTCTGCACGCCGTCGGCAAACAGTTCTTTTTTGCATCCGATGATATCCTGCAGCATATATGACCTCCATGATCGATTTGACGCGCGTCTTAAGGAAAGAGCCGCCGCGCGTACGGCACATAACGCTTGTCATTGTATCTGCGGCCCCGGCGCTTGTCAAGCCGTGCCCGGCGAGGACTAAGCGTCATCGGCCCCTGAGGCACAGGTCGATCAGGTCGGCGGTCTTCGCTTCCGCGGCCGCCACGACCGTGTCCGCCGCCCCATAATAGATCCGGGTGATCCCGCCGGGCAGAGAGATGGCCGCCGTCGGGAACACCACGTTCGTGCGGAAACCGTCCCGCGTCTCATAGTCCGTTTCCGGCGCGATGAGCGGCACCCGGCTCAGGCCCAGCACCTTCCAGGGCTCCTTCAGATCCAGCAGCATCACGGCCGCGCAGTAGCGCTTGATCCACCGGTCCTCCCAGCCGTTCTTTCCCCGGTCCGGGTCGATATCCACCGTGTGGGTGACTGCCAGCCATCCCGCCTCCGTCTTCAGAGGGGGCGCGCCGGGCCCGATCTTGTCGTTGGCGAAAGGATGATCCTCCACGCCGGCCACCAGTCGGGACTCGCCCCAGTATTTCAGGTCCGGGCTCTCGCTCAGCCAGATGTCGAAGCGGTCCTTCCTGCCCCGGCTGTAAACGGGCATGGGCCTCTCCAGCCTGAGATACATGCCGCCGATCCGTTCCGGGAAAAGGACCATGTTGCGGTTGTCCGGCACGGTCATGGAAAGGATGTCGAAATGATGCAGATCCCGTGTGCGGGCGATGCCGCCCCGGAGCCCGTGCCGCGTATCCACCGCGAAGGTCATTATGACCTGGTCTTCCAGTACTGTCAGCCGGGGATCATACACCCGGCGGATCTCCTCATCCTTCAGGGAGAAGACCGGACGCAGTTCTACTTCCCATTTAAGGCCGTCCCTGCTCAGCGCCAGCCCGAGGTCGGTGCCCTCAAAACTGGCCCCGCCCAGGTATCCGTGATCGTTGCGGAATATCATGGCGTAGCCGTCCTGCCAGGGGATCACACCGGGGTTGAATACCAGGTCGCTGGGGTAGGGGATCTGCGCCGCGGTAAGGAGCGGGTTGCCGCTGCATCTTTTGATGCAGGGATGGGATGTAAGCGGTCCGATG
>CACZOZ010000384.1:0-4323 GCA_902782865.1 uncultured Eubacteriales bacterium | reverse complement strand
GGAGGATACCCGGTACATGCGCTACGGCCGGGTGTCCTCGATATTGCCGTACCTGGATCAGGACGGCTATACACGGGACCGCGAAAACGTGATGAAGGATACCGTGGTGCTCGAGAACCCCTTCGTGCGCGCGGAGTTCCTGCCCTGGATGGGCGGGCGCCTGAGGTCCCTCATCTGCTCCGGCCGGGAGATGCTCCACGTCAATCCCGTGATCCAGCCCTGCAACCTGGCGCTGCGCAACGCCTGGTGCTCCGGGGGCGTGGAGTGGAACGTGAGCGTCCGCGGCCACAACATGCTCACCAACGAGCCCCTCTTCACGGAGCTCCTGCGCCTTGAGGACGGCACCGCCGGCGTGCGGTTCTACGAGTACGAGCGCATCCGGGGCATCGTGTACCGCCTGGAAGCGTACCTGCCGCCGATGAGCCGCTTCCTGTTCGTGCAGGCGCACATCGAAAATCCTGAGGGCAATGGGGAAACGCCCATGTACTGGTGGAGCAATATCGCCGTGCCCGAGACGAAGGGCACCCGGGTGATCGCCCCGGCGGATACGGCCATCCTGTCCCTGTACGACGCGGGCAGATACCGGATGCTGCGCACGGCCCTGCCGGAATACGAGGGCATGGACCTGTCCCGGCCCTCCGGGATCAAAAGGTCCCTGGACGTGTTCTTTGATGTCAGGCCCGATGCCCTGCCCTTCATCACCGCCCTTAAAGAGGACCACACCGGCCTTGTCCAGTGCTCCACGGACTTTATGCCCGGCCGCAAGCTGTTCGTGTGGGGCATGGGACAGGGCGGCAGGCACTGGCAGGAGTTCCTCTCGGACGGGAGCGAAACGTATATCGAGATCCAGGCGGGCATCGCGAAGACCCAGCAGGATCACCTGCCCATGCCGGATAACACCGAGTGGACATGGCTGGAGGCCTACGGCAGCCTCACCTGCGACACGGACGGCCTTCCTTACGCCGCCGCGGCGGCAAAGTGCCAAAGCGCCCTTCATGAGATGATGACCCGGGAAGCCCTCAAAAAGGAGCAGGCCGGCCGCGGCAAAGCGGTCGCCGCCGCCCGGGGGCAAAACGTGCTTCCCGGCGCCGGATGGGGCGCGCTGGAAAACCTCCGGCGCGCGAAAGCGGGCCTGCCCCCGGTGAGCGATACCTGCCGCTTCCCCGAAAGCTCTCTCGGGGAAAGGCAGGCCCCGTGGCTCACCCTAATAAAAACGGGCGCCTTCCCGGAGGCGGACCCCGGAAAAGCGCCCGAAAGCTATATGACCGGCCCCGAGTGGCTGGCTCTTCTTGAAAACGCGCCGGCGAACTGGGCCCAGGCTTATCAGCTGGCCGTCACGTATTACGCCGCCGAGGACCCCGCCGGCGCGGAAAGATCCCTTAAAAAGAGCCTCGATCTAAGGGAAAGCGCCTGGGCCTTCAGGGCACTGGCGCGGCTGGACCTTTCAGCGGGGAGGAGCGCCTGGCGGGAGGATTATCTCCGCGCCCTCTCCCTGCAGCCCCGCTGCGAAGCCCTTTTGAAGGACTACGCCGAGGCCCTCCTCAAGGCGGGGCTCTGCCGGGAGCTGACCGCCTTCCTGGACGGCCTGCCCGACGGGATCAGGGCCCTGCCCCGTTTTCAGTTCCTGCGCGCCGCGGGCTGCGTGGGCACCGGGGACTTCTCCGAAGCGGAAAGGATCCTCTTAAAGCCCCTGGTGCTGCCCGATATCCGGGAGGGTGAGCTGTCCCTGAGCGAGATCTGGTCCCGTCTGTGGGAAAAGAAGGAAGGCCTCACCCGGGAAGAAGCGGCCGAAAAGCATCCCCTGCCCCCGGCGCTGGACTTCAGGATGCACTGACCGTCAATTGAACAGGCCGCACCCGGACGCCCTGAACCCAGCGCGATGCCATCTTCATATTCAGATCTCATTCTGGATCATTCGTCCATTTACTTGTTCATCCTGAAAGAGTTTATATACGGACAGCGGCGCATCCAGATATAAACCTGTGTCCGGATCGTCCAGTTTACTGAACACCTCAGAAGTGTAAAACCTGTGAAGTGCTTCTTCCATCGAAATATGTTCTTCATCCATCAGCCAGGCAACGATATCCTGAACGATATATTCCATCAGCATTTCCGCTTTGCTCATCGTATCATAACTCCCGCTTTCTTCAGCAGAGCGATCGCTCTCTGTGTATGAAACGAATACTGATTCGTCAGTTTTTTGTAAGTCATTTCCCGCGTAAGGATCTCAATGTCAATGAACCCTTCCTCAAACTGTCGAAAAAGAAGCGCCATATCATCATTTGCCACCGGGCCGATAACAATATCATACTGATTTCTCAGATTGCACTCAGGAGACTCTTTGTTAACGATCTTCCCCGAACGATTGTTCATCACAAAGGTTGCCCACTGTATATCCGGGCGATCGAACCTTCGTATCGATAAACCGCTGTTCATCAGTGCATCCGGATCCGTTTCGTAACTGGTTACGATCGGATCGCCGCCATAGATCAACGAGACTCTTCTGGCCATTCTCATCGCCTGCTCCGGAATATCTGTCAGATAGAATCCCCGTCCAAAGTCTTTGTTCGGCCGGCATTTGTTCAGATCGATACTGTCGATCTCCAGATTTGACCCATGATAGAGAATCATGACAGAGAACCTCCGTTGTTCCGGCAAATCATTTCAAGATCATTCATGGCATCCTGCATTGACAAAGTGTGTTCTATCTCATAATGATCTGATAAAAAGTTGATCCCTTTATACTGATCCAAGTACTCAAATGCCGCTTGCTTGGTGATTTGTTTTAACCGGGCGAATTCATGAATGCAGGCGATCGTATAATTCAATTTCTTTCGGGCGGTTTCTGACATATTACGGCCTCCCATCTTTTGCGCTGACCGATCTGTTTCATGACTATTATATACAGTTCATCGTTCTTCGATCAAGAAAGGGCCCGGAATTTTACAGGCGATCCGCGATCCATGTCCGGTTTTCAGCCCCCATTCTCATAATACTATGAAAACAGAGTGCACCCGGACGCCCGGAACTTTTCGATCAGGGCTTTCAACTGTTCCTCGGTGACGCCGTACCCCGCGCTCAGGCACTGAAGGCACCGGCAGTCCTTCGCGGCGCGGCTGATCAGCTTAAAAGAGATGCCCTTTTCGTCCCGTGTCAGCTCTTTCCCGCACACGGCGCACTTCATCGCCTCTCAAGCCTCGCGATGAACACCCGGCAGTCGTGGGCGGGCACTTTTACGCGCATGTATTCCCGGCAAACGCTCTCCCCCGTGCCGTCCAGGACATCCCGCGCCGACACATCATACCCCGCGTGGGCGGGCAGGCCGAAATCGCTGAAAGTGGCTACCGCCTCGCCTTCCTCCTCGCCCAGGTTGAAGAAGCCCAGGGCGTAAGTGCCGTCGTCCAGGTGCTTGAAGAGAGTCAGCAGATCCTCGTTCCAGGGATGGCGCGCCGCCATGGGCGGCCGGGCCTCCGCGTCCTGATCGACGCGTATGAGGTCTTTGTTCGTCACCAGGTCCCGGATGAAGCCGCTCATTTTGCGAATGTCGCAGCCCAGCATCAGGGGCGCCGAGCAGAAGCACCACAGGGCGAACTGGCTGCGGTAGTCCGCGTCCGTGCAGCCGGTGGTGCCCACCAGCCCGCTGCCGTACATGCCCACGGTGAGCATGTCCATATCGTTGAAGCACTGAGGGGCGGAGGTGCCCAGCTTGTCCAGCTGGCTCAGGACGATCTTGCGGTAGGAGGCGGGATTGTCGAAAATGTCCCCGGTGGAGCGGTACATGTGCGCGCCCGTGGACCGGATCCAGCTCCACACGTCATCGCTGCCCCAGTTGCAGGCGGAATACAGGATGTCCCGCCCCGACGCCCTCAGGGCCATGCCCATGCGCCGGTACAGCAGCCGTCCGTCGATGCCGCCGGGCTTGTAGCAGAAATCATATTTGAGATAGTCCACGCCCCAGGAGGCGAAGGTCTCCGCGTCCAGGAACTCGTGATCGAAGGATCCCGGATAGTCGGCGCAGGTCCTCTGGCCCGCGCAGGAGTACATGCCGAATTTGAGGCCCTTCCCGTGCACATAGTCCGCTACTGGCGCCATGCCCTCCGGGAATTTCTGCGGCTCGGCCACGAGGCGGTCCGTGTCCGGGTCCCGCAGCTTTTTGCTCCAGCAGTCGTCCACCACGATATAGGTGTAGCCGGCTTCCTTCAGCCCGGCCTCCACGAAGGCGTCGGCGCTCTCCCGGATCAGTTTGTCCGAGATGTTCGCGCCGAAAGTGTTCCAGGTGTTCCATCCCATGGGCGGGCGGTGGATGAGCATATGATCCCTCCT